>JAVWJF010000317.1:0-2597 GCA_036639195.1 Longicatena sp. | reverse complement strand
CATTAGAGCGGATTTAGAAAAATATTTAGGTCGTGAAGAAAGGTCGGAAGAATAATGAAACAATTTTCAGTAAGTATTGCAGGTGGAGGAAGTACCTTTACACCAGGCATCGTAATGATGCTTTTAGATAATGCAGATCGTTTTCCATTAAGAAAGTTAACTCTATATGATAATGATGGTGATCGCCAAGGAATACTAGGAGACGCCTTAGCGATTATGATGAAAGAGCAAGCACCAAATGTTGAGTTTGTTCATACAACAGATCCAGAAGTGGCGTTTACAGACATTGATTTTTGTATGGCGCACATTCGCGTTGGAAAATATGAAATGCGTGAAGTAGATGAAAAACTACCTTTAAAACATGGCGTCTTTGGTCAAGAAACATGTGGACCTGGTGGGATTGCTTATGGTATGAGAAGCATTACGGGTATGTTAGAGATTATTGATTACATGGAAAAATACTCTCCTGATGCGTGGATGTTAAATTATTCAAATCCAGCAGCTATAGTAGCGGAAGCTTGTCGTGTACTACGTCCAGATTCGAAAGTCTTAAACATTTGTGATATGCCAGTTGGAATTGAAAGAGCATATGCATCAATCCTTGGTTTAGATAGTAGAAAAGATATGGATGTACGCTATTATGGATTAAATCACTTCGGTTGGTGGACAAGTATTAAAGATAAAAAAGGCAATGATTTAATGCCTACACTAAAAGCGCATGCAAAGACACAAGGGTACTCTTCTAATTCAGGTGATTTCCAACATAAAGACCCATCTTGGCAAGATACTTATACAAAAGTAAAAGATTTCTATGCTTTAGATGAAGATTCTTTACCAAGTACTTATTTAAAGTATTACTTATGCCAAGATTATGTAGTACAACATTCGAATCCAGAATACACAAGAGCAAATGAAGTTATGGATGGAAGAGAAAAAAGAGTATTTAAAGCTGCGAAAGATATCGTTGAAAAACAAACAGCAGAAAACTGTGGATTTGAGATTGATACACACGCATCCTTTATTGTAGATTTAGCTTGCGCTATCAAGTATAATACCAAAGAAAGAATGCTATTGATTGTTCCTAATAATGGAGCTATTGAAAACTTTGATCCTACCGCAATGGTAGAAGTACCTTGTCTTGTGGGAAGCGATGGACCAGAACCATTATCAATTGGTGTAATTCCAAGATTTCAAAAAGGATTGATGGAACAACAAGTTGCTGTTGAAAAATTATGTGTAGATGCATGGGAAGAACAATCTTACCAGAAAATGTGGCAAGCATTAACATTATCAAAAACAGTACCAAGCTGTGATGTAGCCAAAGCATTATTGGATGATTTGATTGAAGCAAATAAAGCCTACTGGCCAGAACTTAAATAACAATGTAATGAAAGGAGAAGCATGAAGAAAACATTAGGATCATCATGCAAATAAGAATATGTTCACAAACAAACTAAAAATGATTTTCAATTTTGACGGGTTAAAACTTACACAGTATGCGTTCTTAGTAATTGCGACAATTATCTTAGTAGTCGTATTTGGAATATATCCATCTAATTTTGAATCTGTATTTAAAAATCCTGTTTTGACAGTTCAAATTTTATTGGTGTTATCTTATCCATTCTGCTATCTCCTTTTGAAATCTATTCGCAAGAATTTAATAGATGCTAAAAATGAGCAAATCCTTCCTTTATGGATTATCCTAATTTGCCAAGTATCATCTTTAAATATTGTATGTAGTTTCCTACTTATTTATGGAATCTATCAAACTTATGGAAGCCAGTTTTTATCTTTTAAGAATATTCGTCTAACAAAAACAAACAAAAGCTTTGTTATTAGTTTGATTCCAATCGTATTATTGTATGCAATTATACTATTTGTTAGAATCCGTTTAGGTATGCTTGGTTAAGGTAAGTAAAAAAAGAAATGAAGAAAAGGCGCAATTCTTATGATAGAAGAGCGTTCTTTTTTTGTATGTTTATTTAAATTATATCTGACAAGTATTTGACATACATCTAACTATACGGTATATTGAATATGGAGGTAGACAAATATGAAACAATTATTAGATGTATATATAACATTAAAAACACAAAAACAATATTTGAAAATCATCCTTGCCAATAGTATCAATCGCTTTGGGGACTCCATTGATGCGATTGCGTTTACTTGGTTAGTATATGAAGTAACACAGAGTGCTACATGGAGTACGGTTATTTTTGGTATGAACATGTTGCCAACAATCCTACTACAACCTTTTACGGGTGCCCTTGTGGAAAATATGCGCAAGAAAAATATTATGATTATTTGTGATATAGCACGAGGAGTATCCGTTTCTATCATTGCGATTAGCTATCTTGCAGGAAATCTAACACCCTGGATGATTCTTGCGGTGACCTTATTAGACTCTACTTTTGAAACATTTCGTATTCCTGCTGGAATTTCGATTGTCCCTAAGTTGTTGGATGAAGAACATTATGAAGTAGGAACGGCATTGAATTCTACATTTTCAAGAGCGATGGAATTGATAGGGACAGGGTGTGCAGGCTTCATAATTGGTATCTTTGGTATCTCAACAGCCATATTCATCGATGCGA
>JAVWJF010000316.1:0-2604 GCA_036639195.1 Longicatena sp. | reverse complement strand
AGATTATTTAAATTCTACTCTCACTGAGAAATAAAAGACTAAAAAATAATTGAAAAAAGTAAACAAAAAAAGGAAAAGAGAATACCTTGCATACAGCTAAAAAAATATTTATCTTTTGTGTAACGAAAATATCTTTTTTGATGAGGCTGGGACAAAACTACTTTTGTGAAAAAGGTAGTCCCACTTTCGTTTGTTTTGATAGAGATATAAAAAAATACACTCCCACTACTGAATAGAACAGTTCATAGTTTTGGGAATGTATTTTTTTGAGAGTTCTTTTATTCCAGCCTCATCATGTTACTTTTTAGTTTGTTATTTGACGATGCTGTAATAAACTTTTGAGGTTACTTGATAAATAATGCCATAAATCACACTATAGCCAACAATTACACCTGCAAAACACCAAAAGACTAATGTTGTATTTACTACACTAAAAAGGAGTAATAGTTTTTGGATAATTGGAAAGGCAAACGCGACATGAATCACAGCAACTACTAGAGGCAATAGGAACATCCAAATAATTTGTAAACGTGTTGTTTTACGGATCGTTTGTTTGTCTAATCCTACTTTTTGCATAATCTGGAATTTTTCTCGATCGTCATAGCCTTCTGAAACTTGTTTAAAGTAGGTGATTAAAGCTGCTCCAAAGGTAAATAATAATCCAAGGAAAATACCTAAGAATAAAAAGCCGCCATTCACATCATACAATTGCTCACTTAAGAGTTCTTTTGAATCAAAGTATGAACCTTCTCTTTTGTCTAATTTATCTGCCAATTTTTCAGAGTAGCTTTTTTTCTGCTCTTGTGTTCCAGTTGTATTCCATGAAATCATCGCGTCCATAGGAAGTTCATACTCGATCTCTGATATCTGAATGTCATAGTCCATAATAGATTGAAGAACTTCTTTTGATTTAACTACAAGAATCATATTCGGGTTTAGCAATTTATCTATTTTGATAGGATTTTCTATCTTTGACTTGATTTGAAAAGTTACATCTCCTATAAGCAATGTAGAAAAGTCATAGTCACCTTTTAAGTCATAAACCAATATTTCATCGGATTCTAGATCAATTGATTGATTTGTCATTTTTTCATAGTCTTCTTGTACGATTATCTTGACTTGAAAAGGTTCCTTTGCAGAATAAGCCAGTTCGCCAAGAATCAATTCATTATCTTCTACTATTGAAAAAACGTCATAGTAGGTATAAATTTCTGTACCTGTTACTTCTAACCCTAGTGCTTCTGTTTCTGTTTGAATGTCTTTAAATTCTTCTTCTAAGTTAGCATCTGCATAATACGTTACTATATTTTCATAAGGAAAGCGGATATCTAACGTTCCTTGTATTCCAATAAAGACTGCTAATGTAGTCGCTACTGCAACAATGACCATCGTTGCTAAAATAGTAATATTAGCTAACCCTGCGGCATTTTGTTTCATGCGATAAAGCATCCCAGAAATTGAAATAAATGGACTTGGACGGTAATACAATTTCTTGTTTTTCTTCAATGCCTTTAGGATAAATATAGACCCGGAAATGAATAAGAAATATGTACCTGCAATAACCAAAAGTACTGCAAGTAAAAAGTAAATCATTGCATCTACTGGGTTATCAATCGTTACAGACAGATAATAGCCTGATCCAATCAATAATAATGAAAGGATAAAAAGGATAATAGAACTTTTTGGTTCCCGTTCTCCTGTTTGTTTCCCTTTAATCAATTGAATCGGATTGGAAAAGGTTACCTGACTGATATTATAGAGCAATGTCACCAAAAAGATGAGAATAAATAACCCAACCGTGATCATTACAGCATTCATTGTAAAAGGAAAAGACATTTTTACGCCAAATTTCAAAGCATAATTTAAAACAAGAAAAGCAAGTTCTCCCAGTAAATGTCCGAGAATCAAACCTACAATGATGCTAAAAGAACTAGTTACTAATGATTCAATCGTCAATATTCTAGAAACATGCTTTTTCTTCATTCCTAGTATTGCGTACAAACCAATTTCTTTTTTCCGGCGTTTGATCAGGAAACTGTTGGTATACAAAATAAATAGAAAGGAAAATACCCCAATGACTACGGATCCAAGAGTAAACATCATAGGTAAAGACGCGTTTCTCGTCTGAACAAACTCGTTTCCCATTAAGGCAACCATCATATAAAACATCGCTACCGTAGCAATAGAAGAAAAAATATAAGGTAAATAAATTTGCTTATTGGATTTAAGGTTACGTAGAGCTAACTTTGAAAAAAATCCTCTATTCATGCTGCTCACCTCTATTTGCTAGCACAACCAACACTTGAGAAATTTTGTCCATGAACTGATCTGGTGTTTGTTCTCCACGATAAATTTCGTGGTACACTTCACCATCTTGAATAAACAAGACCCGATTCGAATAAGCAGCAGCTCTGGTACTATGAGTGACCATGATTATGGTTTGACCAGCGTTATTGATGGTTTCAAAAGTCTCTAATAAACTTTGACTAGATTTTGAATCTAAAGCTCCAGTTGGTTCATCAGCAAGAAGTAATTTCGGGTTAGTAATCAAGGCCCGAGCTACAGCTGCACGTTGTTTTTGTCCTCCGGATACTTCGTAAGGAT
>JAVWJF010000315.1:0-2619 GCA_036639195.1 Longicatena sp. | reverse complement strand
ACATGAGTTTCCGCTTCTTTTTCAAGCCTTTTATCGTCATACTCTTTTCTCTTTTCTACGTCTTTTATAACCTCATATGCTTTATTTATTTGCTTTATCTTTTCCTCTGCTTTTTCTTTAGCAACTACGTTTTGATTACATACAATATTTATCAAGAATTCATGAAGACTACTTTCTGATATAACAGAAAGCTTTCCAGCTTCCGCAATCGATATATTCCCTGTTTCTTCACTTACTACGATAGTAATGGAATCCGTAATCTCACTAATACCTACTGCCGCTCTATGACGTGCTCCATAACTCGTTGGTAACTCTCTTGTTGTTGGCGGAAAATAAGCCGCAGCACAAGCAATCTTAACCCCTTGTATAATTACTGCCCCATCATGTAATGGTGTCCCATATTGGAATATCGAACACAACAATTCACTGGATACAACAGAATTCATAGGAGTCCCAGTTTTAATAAAGTCAGACAAAGAATGTCCTTGTTCTATTGATATCAATGCCCCTGTCTTTGTCTTTGACATTTCTGCACATGATTTTACTAATTCATCTACAAGTTGTTCTCGCTCATTTACCGTCAACGTAGAAATTCTAGAGAACACACTTGTCTTCCCTATCTTCTCTAAGATATTTCGAATCTCTGGTTGGAAGATAATAATGATTGCGATGACTCCCCAATTCATAATAGAGTCCGCCAAATTCTTAACGGTATTCAACTCTAACACAGAGGCCGCAAAACGGATAATAATAATCAACAAGACTCCTTTAAAAATCTGTATGGTTCTTGAATTATTCTTAACAATACGTAGGCAATAATAGATAACTGCCCATACAAATGCAATATCCATCAGCAGCAGTATCAAAGTCCTTAGATTGTCTAATGTGAAATAACTGAACATAGGAACACTCCCCTCGTATTTTATATTATAGCATAAACCCTTCCTTACTACCTATCTTTTTCTTATGAAATGACATGAAAAAAGGAGTCAAATAGACCCCGATTTCTAACAAATTGCTTATCCTTCCATAACATCCGCAATACAAGCACCCACGCTAGCATAAACTGCTTCTGCCTGTTCTTTGATCACAGTTCTTGCATGTGCAACAGCACACCCATGAAATTCTTGAATCATTGGCACATCGTTAAAAGAATCCCCAATCGCATAAATATCTTCATGACATAAATGGTACTCGTTTTCTATGAAATATAAACCCTCAGCCTTACTAACACCTGCAGGCACAATATCTACACAATTGATATTTACGTAGGCCACTGCATATCCCTTAAAATGTACATTGATATGACGAGCAATTTCATCCGCTAATTCACTATCATTTAAGGAAATCACTAATTGTGCTATCTTTCCATTATCTAACACTTCTTCTTCACGAAAGTTTTGATCTGGCATATTGGCATATTTATGATCCACTTGTTGTTCATCAATAGAAAATTTATAACGATGATATCCATCATTGATAACATAGGATGCACAATCTACTTCTTTTATATAGCTGATAATATCCAACGCTTTATGAAAATCCATATACAAACATTGTAATTTTTGAAATTCGCGGTCATAGATAACACCACCATTATTTGCCACGATAAAGTCAAATTCAATTTCGTTGTTCTTTATTTCTTGTTTGATAGACTCCATACTTCTTCCCGTCACAATCCCAAACATATTCCCCGCTTTACGAAATTTACGAATCATTTCGATATCTTTTTTATCCACGTACTCCTGTGTACGTAATGTTCCATCATAATCACTTGCGACAATCTTCATTCTACGACCTCCTTATATACTCCTCTATTTTAACAACTTAAAAAAAAAATACAAGTTGATGCATAAGTTTTTAAAGCTTCTCCATACTACTTTTAGGAGGTGTTAGAAATGGCACAGAAAAAATACCGCCCAGGAATGAACTGCGAAAAATCTGGAAAATACACTTGCTACAATGCACAGGGTAAAGAAATCAACAGTGACGTAGACGTAGAAAAGGGTAGACGTTTTCCTCCTTCTCAGGAAGAAGGATGTTACTACGAGGAACAGTAATAACACTGGATTCCTGTGAGTCTTATACATTTGTATAAGAAAAAAATCTCTTCGCACGAATGTGCATATAAGAGATTTTTTTATGTTTTATCCAAGAGTCTATAAACGGCTCTTCCATTTCGAACACCCAACTGCAACACTTTTACTACTTCTTGTTCCTCTTCCATAATTTTCACAAGACAATATTTATCCTGTAAAAGTTTTTCTGCCATTGGCTTTGTAATTTCTTTATCAATATCAAGAAAGAAACGATCTTCCTTCCATAAAGCAAATTTACATCCATTTCGATAATTCACACAACCAAACCCTTTGCTATTTTCAACGATTTTATTTCCACAAACTGGACATAATCCAATTGCTTCACGTGAATCATCAATAGGTACATCTCCCCCAACTCTTATATTTGAATAATCTTTATGAAGATGAGGAACGAAAGCTTCTAATACACTATCTACCAAGGTCTTCACATCCGCTTTTCCCTCTTTGATATCTTCTTGTATCACCCACCACTTCGCGGTTAAATCTGGTTTTTTGATTTCGTCAGGTAAAACATGATAAA
>JAVWJF010000314.1:0-2633 GCA_036639195.1 Longicatena sp. | reverse complement strand
GAAAAGTTTCTAAAAACTTAAAAGACTTATGTCTTGTTGAACAGGAATTCTTCTTGAATCCTGATCAAAAAGTTGCTCAGTACTTAAAAGAAAGCAGTGCTGATGTAGTTTCTTTCGTTCGTTATGCAGTAGGTGAAGGTATCGAAAAACGTGAAGATAACTTTGCTGAAGAAGTAATGAGCCAAGCATTTGGTAACTAGGACACTTATGTGTCCTTTTTTCTAGCATTATATGACAAAATAATTGCATTAACTCTTCCTTTTTTATAGGTTTTTCTTTATAATATAGAGGATAGGGCTGTAGCATATACAGTAAATAAAAAAAGGTGGTCGTGACTATGTATAAGCGTGTATTATTAAAGTTAAGTGGTGAAGCATTATCTTCGCCAGGGAATTCATTTGATCCAAAAATTCTAGCTTCTTTAGCAAAAGAATTGAAAGAGGTTCATGAATTAGGAGTAGATTTGGCAATTGTTGTTGGTGGAGGAAACTTCATTCGTGGGAAAATGGCTGAAACGATGGGTATTGAACGTGTGCAAGCTGACTATATGGGAATGCTAGCAACAGTTATCAATGCATTGGCAGTACAAAGCGCGTTGGAACAAGAAGGTGTTCCTACACGTGTACAAACAGCGATAGAAATGCAGAAAGTTGCGGAACCATTCATTGTTCGTAGAGCAAATCGTCATTTAGAAAAGAAACGTGTTGTAATCTTTGGAGCAGGAACAGGAAATCCTTATTTCTCAACCGATACAACGGCTGCACTTCGTGCAAGTGAAATCAATGCGGATGTAATCTTGATGGCTAAAAATGGAGTAGATGGTGTGTATAATGCAGATCCAAAAACTCATCCAGAAGCTACGAAATATGATACACTCACATATATGGATTTAATTCAAGAAGGTCTTGCGGTAATGGATACAACTGCTACAAGTATGTGTATGGATAATGATATTGATTTAGTTGTATTCAATATGAATGAACATGGTAATATTTTGAAGGCAGTTAGTGGAGATATTACGGGAACAGTAATATCAAAGGGAGGTAAATAATTCATGGAAGTAATGGAAACCGTACAACATAAAATGGACAAGGCAATTGAAGTTCTAGAAACAGATTTAAAAACCATTCGTACAGGAATGGCAAATGCTGCTATTCTTGAACATATTGCATTTGAATATTATGGAAGTCCAACACCAATCAATCAAATGGCTGCAATCAAAGTTGTAGAAGGGCGCCAATTGATGGTGACTCCATATGATAAAGGGACTTTAAAAGATATTGAACGTGCTATCGCAATGTCTGATATTGGTTTAGTGCCACAAAGTGATGGAGAATGCATTCGTTTGAATGTACCTGCTCTTACAGAGGATCGTCGTAAAGAACTTGCGAAAGAAGCTCATAAAATGGGTGAAGAAGCAAAAATTGCGATTCGTAATGTAAGACGTGATGGAAATGAAGCAGTGAAGAAAGATAAAGAATTAACAGAAGATGATCGTAAAGATATGCAAGATCAAATTCAAAAAATTACCGATAAATACGGTAAGAAGATTGATGATGCTGTCGCTTCTAAATCTGCTGAGATTCTAAAAGTTTAAGACAATGAGGAAGAGGTGTATAAAATACCTCTTTTTTTATACGCATGTTATTTAACATAAGTTAAATTATGGTATAATAGTAATGTTATTATATAAAATATAGCTTATTAGGAGGCGTTCATATATGGAAGATAGAGTCATACCTCGCCATATTGCAATCATCATGGATGGCAATGGTCGTTGGGCAAAGAAACGAGGATTGCCTAGAACAGCAGGACATAAACAAGGTGCAGAGAATATTCGACGCATTGCAATTGCAGCTAATAATTTAGGAGTTGAAGCATTAACATGCTATGCTTTTTCCACAGAGAATTGGAAACGTCCTGAGGATGAAGTAAGCTATCTTTTGAAACTCCCGAAACTATTTTTTAATAGATATCTAGCGGAACTTATTAAGAATAATATCAAGGTTACATTTTTAGGAGAAATTGAACGTTTTCCAGATGAAGTAAGAAATGTAATTGAATCTGCTGTTGAGAAAACAAAAATGAATACAGGACTTATCTTGTGTTTAGCGGTAAATTATGGTTCTCAACGTGAGATTACAATAGCAGCCCGTACGTATGCACAAGAGGTTCTTGATGGCAAACGTGAAAATAATTTGGATGAGAAAGAATTTGATCAATATTTGATGACTTCTCATATGCCAACTTTGGATTTGATGATTCGTACAAGTGGGGAAGAACGTATTAGTAATTTCTTGTTATGGCAATTAGCGTATGCAGAACTTATATTTACTCCTGTTGCTTGGCCAGATTTTACAGAAGCTGAATTACAATCATCCATTGATGAGTTTAACAAACGAAACAGACGTTTTGGAGGGTTGTAACATGAAGACTAGGATTATTACGGCACTTTTAATAATTGCCTGTGTAGTGCCTCCTTTGGTGTATGGAGGATGGCTCATTAAAGTCTTATTGGCATTCATTGTGATTGCTGGTGGGATTGAATTGTTAGGATTAAGCGAGAACAAAGGAAAGTGGCCAATCTATGCAAAGCCACTAGCAATTCTATTCGTCTTTCTAATGCTATACTT
>JAVWJF010000313.1:0-2644 GCA_036639195.1 Longicatena sp. | reverse complement strand
AGAAGAAAAATACGAACAATTAAAAGGAAAAAGCTTTAGCTTTGTATCCGCATCTTCTACAAGTGGATGTTTAGTACCTACACAATCCTTATGGGAAATCTTTGGAACTGAGGGAGAAAAAGTAGTTACTAAGAAAGAAGAAATCAATGTGAAGAAAGAAAGTGAAGGAGGATTGTTCTCCGATGTACAATACGGTGGAAATCATCCAGGTTCTGTAACATTGATTGCACAAGACAAAGTATATGCAGGGGCTTACTGTTGCAACTATGGGGATGATTATGAAAAAGATTTATATATCATCGATGAGCAGTTCGTACCAAATGGACCACTTTGGGTAAATACAGAAGTATTGACAGAAAAAGAAGTAACAGATTTAACCGATCACTTTGTAAATTTAACAAGCGAAAATGCGATCAATAAGAATTTCTTTGCGAAAGAGAATGGATTCTTCTTTGAAGCAGAAGATGATACAACAACGTATCGTTTCTTCAAAACAGATGTATCACGTTACCAGTTCATTCTAGATATGAACAAACAAGGATTATAATCCTAACCAAGCTGTCCTCTTTAGAAAAGAACGACAGCTTTTCTTATGTCTTCCTTTACAGAAAAAACATAAATCTATATGTATGTAAAGAACTTGTAACAGACGTTTTACCTCATATTAACAAATCCCGCTTTTAAATACGTTACAATCAGCATGTAGAAAAGGAAATTAGGTGACGATATGAGAAAAGAAATATTAAGAGTAGACAACGTAACAAAAATATATAACAATCAAGTGCATGCGTTAAAGGATGCGAGTTTCTCCTTACATGAAGGAGAATTCATTAGTGTGATTGGTCCTAGTGGCTCTGGAAAGAGTACACTTCTTCGTTGTATCAATCAGATGATTGATGTATCCAATGGAAATATTTATTTCATGGATGAGGATGTGACCAAAGCGAAGAAAAAGAAAATACGCGATATTCGAAGAAATATTGGAATGATCTTTCAACATTACAATCTTGTATATCGTTTGAACGTGTTAGAAAATGTATTGCATGGACGTTTGGGATATTATCCTACATGGAAAAGTGCTCTTGGCTTATATGCGGAAAAAGATATTGAAAAAGCAGCACAAATATTAGATATGCTAGGGTTAAAGGATCGCCTTTATACGAAATGTTCACAGTTATCTGGGGGACAAAAACAACGTGTAGGGATTGCTAGGGCATTGATTCAAAATCCAAAGATGGTATTATGTGATGAACCTATCGCTTCACTTGATCCTCAATCTAGTAAAGTTATTATGGAACATCTTCATGGAATCACTAAAACAATGAATATTCCATGTCTTGTGAATCTTCATCAAGTGGATGTAGCCTTACATTATTCAGATCGTATCATTGGAATGCATGAGGGAACAATTGTATTTGATGGGAAACCAGAAGAACTTAGCAACGAGGTGATTGAAAAGATATATGGAGTACCAATGTCTGAATTGATTAGTAAAGTTGAGGAGGTTGGCGCATGAGTTATTTCCTCCATAGACGTAAAGTAATGTTGATTGGGTGTGTGTTATTGTTAGGGATGATTACCATTTCCACACTACGCCTAGAAATCGATTGGTTAAAAATACTCGTGAATTCTAAGAATTCTTGGGTACGATTCACACAAGAATATTTACCAATGGATTTAAGTGTACTACCTACACAGTTGTATCAATTATGGGTGACCATCGTGATCTCTATAGCGGGTGCATTTGTAGGAATGGTCCTTGCCTTCTTCTCCTCTTTGGCTTTATCAAAGAATACAGGTAAGAATACCATTTTAAAATATGCAGTACGTGGATTTGCGTCCTTTACTAGAAATATACCAGAAGCGGTATGGGCAATCTTATTAATTCCATTTTTATGGTTTGGAGAGTTTCTAGGATTCCTTGTAATGTGTATCATCTCTTATGGGTTTTTAACTCGTACATTTGCGGACGCTATTGATGAAGCCAACAGTAACTGTTTGGAGGCACTCGAGGCAACCGGGGCAAACTATTGGCAAATCATTGTACATGGAGTGATTCCAGAAACAATGCCTGCTTTAATTTCATGGAGCTTATACGCTGCCGAAAACAATATACGAAGTGCAACCGTAGTAGGAATGCTTGCGGGTGGTGGTATTGGATGGTTGATGGGAGTATACAAAGACTTCTATCAAATGAAAAGTTTATGTACCGCCATTGCGTTAATTGTGCTCGTAGTCATTATTACCGATCAAATATCTACACAGGTCAGAAAGAGGCTATTATGATGGAACAAGTGTTAACTATGCAATCCGTAGATAGTCTACGGAAAAAGAAAAAAGGAAAATATGTAATTAAACAAAGAGATATGACCTCTCGTATCATATATACAGTATTGTTGTTGTTTGGAGGTATCTGTATCTACTTTCTTGGGTTAATGTGCGATTATCAATGGGATCAAGTACGTCCTGATTTAATCGTAAGTATCTTAGTGAAATTCTTTGATTACTCTAGTATCTCAATGTTATCTATTAAGAATATTGCCTTATCGTTATGCAATACCTTATTGTTGGCTTTTATGACAACTATTATTGGGACTTTTATTGGATTGATACTGGGGTTGGGGGCAGCACGAAATCTTTCCAA
>JAVWJF010000312.1:0-2656 GCA_036639195.1 Longicatena sp. | reverse complement strand
AACAAAATATTGTGCAGCCAATGGTGTAGTAGTTAGTATGGGACATTCTGCTGCTACGTATGAAGAAGCAAGCATGGGGATTGCGAATGGCGCAAAATCTATGACACATATCTTTAATGGTATGACTGCATTCCATCACCGTAAACCAGGTTTGGTAGGAGCAGCAATGCGCTTTCGCGATACGTATGGAGAAGTCATCTGTGATGGAAATCACTCAGAACTTGCGGCATTAAATGATTTGTTTATGGCAAAGGGAAGAGACTATACCATCATGATTACAGATGCCTTAATGGTAAAAGGATTACCAGTAGGGACAAAAGTATTATTCGGTGGAAATGAAATCGAATTATATGCGGATGGAAGTGCACATCTTACATCTACAAAGAACTTAGCGGGTTCAACGCTAAAAGTGAACCAGGGTCTTCAAGTATTGGTAGAAAAAGCAATGATTCCATGGGATTATGCAATCAATTCTTGTACCTTAAATCCAGCAAGATTATTAGGTGTAGATGATCGTAAAGGAAAGATTGTCGCAGGACATGATGCAGATATCGTTGTCTTGAATGATGATTATTCTGTAGAGATGACTTATATCAGAGGAAAACAAGCATTTTAAGAACGATGAAGAGCTGAGAAATCAGCTCTTTTATAAACTCATATCCACATAAAATAACATAATTGCGACATATTTAAAATGAAATATTTTCGTATACTAAAGGTGCAAGTAAAGAACAACTTGCATGTATGAAATACTCCCTCAAAAATTTTTCATACTTTCTCCCTTTCATAAATGATAATATACAAAGAAGATGTTTCCCCAAGACATCTTTTTTGTTTGTGTACCCCTTTGATTTGAGATATAATAGAACTTGAAATGAGGGTTCGCTATGAAACAAATAAAGGCAATTTTTTTTGATGTAGATTCTACAATGTATTCTCATCAAAATCATGATTTACCAGAAAGTACAAAACAAGCACTAACGAAGTTGAAAGAAAAAGGATATAAAATCGCAGTCGCGACAAGTCGTTGTCGTTGCGAACTTGATAATCTTCCATCCTTTTTTCGCACTTTTGACTTTGATGCGAAGATATTTGATGGGGGAGCACTTGTGCTTGCGAAAGATACCTGCATTGATCAACACCCCATACATCCCTTACAAGTAGAAAAACTTGTAAAGCTCTCTGAAGAAGAAGGATTTACAATGCGTTATTCGACCATGAATGGAGATTATTTTGATCGTAAAAGCACATGGCGGATTGAAGATGAGTTCTTTCGTTTATACTTAAATATACCAAAAGTCAAAACATATGAAGGGGAAGATGTTTTCAATATGTTAGCGTATATCGAAAATGATGAACAAGAAAAGAAACTACGCCAACAATTGGATCGTTGTGCCATTGTAAAACATAGCAGTGGAACATTTGAAATTACAGCGTATGGAATTGATAAGAGTATAGGAGTTAAAAAGTTGTGTGAGCATTGGGGCATTGATATGGAAGAAGTGGCATGTTTTGGTGATGGTGCAAATGACGTGATTATGTTACAAGAAGCGGGACTTGGAATTGCGATGGGAAATGGAAATCCTAAGGCAAAAGAAGCTGCTGATATTGTTTGTGGACATATTGATGAAGATGGCGTTTATAAGATTTGTGAAGAATTGCATTTATTCTGAAATTCAAGGAGGACAATGAAATGAAATTACAGAATGATCGTTATGAAGTTACCTTTGTGAACAAAGGTGGAGAAATTCAAAGTTTTACAGATAAACAAACAGGGATACAATATATGTGGCAAGGAGATGAAGCAAACTGGTCTGGTAAGAATCCTAGTTTATTTCCTATCATTGGTAATACATTCTCAAAAACATATGAAATCGATGGAAAAGAATATGCGATGAATAATCACGGATTGATTCGTGGATTGGATTTAACATGTGTTAAGGATGATGGCGAAGAAGTCATTATGGAATTGTGTAGTGATGAAGATACGCTTGCTAAATATCCATTCCCATTTCATTATGAAATCAGTTATCGTTTACAGGATAATCGTTTAACGATTACGTATCGCATTACAAATACAGGGGATCAAGAGATGCCATTTACCTTTGGATTACATCCAGGGTTTAATTGTCCTCTTACCAGTGATGAAAAATTTGAGGATTATACGTTAAAGTTTTCAAGCCCTGAAGATTTTGAACAATTGATCTTTGATCCGAAAAAAGAAACTCCGTATACATTAGAAAAAATACAACTACAAGAGATTCCTTGTGACTATGATTTAATTGAAAAGTATGCGACCCTTGTCTATAAACACCCAAAGAGTTCTTATATGACTTTAGAAGGGAAACAAGGACATGGTGTGCATGTATCCTTAAGTGGATATCCATACATTGCGATATGGACCGCAAAACAAGGGGCACCATTTATTTGTATTGAACCTTGGTATGGACATGGAGATTTTAGTAAAGTGGATGTAGATTTCTATCATCGTGAAGGTACCATGATATTATCTCCTAATAAAACATTTACAACTGCATATACAATTGAAGTTTTCTAGCTTTAAAAAACACAAAGAATATCACGCAATTATGATTCATTAAGAATTGTAAAATTACTAATAACTAGCTTTAAAAGACTTCACATGCCTATGAATTAG
>JAVWJF010000311.1:851-2698 GCA_036639195.1 Longicatena sp. | reverse complement strand
CCTTCCTTTCTTTCGTCATGTATTACCGTGTATCATAGCTCATTTGGCTAAACCTAACACTTTTGAGGTAATACTCGCAATTAAATCTTTTGTATACTTCTATACTGTAGTGTCCTTTGCTCATTACGCATTACCGTAACTTCATAGCTACTACTACACTTGCTGACTCCTTACTATTCGTTGTTACTACTATTTCGCTAGTAAGGCCTCCCGGGGTAAGGTCATACATCTTTCCTACCATGTACCTGCCACATTTACGCTCCAAGCATTTCTTTTCTTTCATAGTCTTTTGGATTTGTATTGTTTCGCATACTCGTCCTACTTGCCTCGCCTAATGTGATTCGTGTCCCTCAAGTCGGTATTTCGCCTAGGACTTCCTTCAGATTCCATCTCACGATGGACACCCTTGTCTTCGACTAGTGGTTAGCGACTAAACCTCCACAGTGGACTTTCACCACTTAGATGTATGCCATGCCCGGCACACGAAAAAAAGGATTCGCATACAAGCGAATCCTTTAAAATTCTAGCTTTCTCTTATGCTTCAGTTGCACGTAATTTTAAACGTACTTCTTTTACACTCGCAATAGATGAAACCTCTCTAGATTTGCAAATGACTTTCCAAACTGCAATACTAATAACAAAGTCAATGGAACTATGCACAATAGTTCCCACTCCAACAAGTCCAAATACCATATATACAAACTCACTTGTTGTTGTCGTTCCCATATATGTAGGAAGTACCACAATAACTTCACATAGTGCGTGAACAACACCTACACATACTACAAATATAATTGTCTTAACTAAAGAATTTAATGTTTCTGGATGTTTCTTTAAATAATACGCTCCCCCAAATGCCCATATAACATGGCTCAATGCGCGAAGTACAACTGGTAGTGGGAATGCTGCTAGTAAAAATCCTAAAGTAGTACCAAGTGCTACAGAAACCGCCACACTAGGAGATACAAATACCGCAATCATAATTGCCACATGAGATGCTAAAGTAAAGGACATTGGTTCGATTAAAACCTTAATTGGCGATACCATAGGAATCAAAATTCCAACCGCTATCAACATTGCAGATAATACCATTTTAAATATATTCTTATTCATACAATTTTCTCCCTTTCATCTATTTCCAACAGGTGTCTTGACACATGTTATGACTATTATAAACTTGCAAGTCACACCTGTCAATCCTGTTTTTTGTGAAAGCGTTTATAAAAAGGTTCCTCTTCACGAAGAACCTAACTTATATATGTCATAAAGGATCATAACGTATACTACTTAGGATTTCTCGTAAAGGAATCCTTTTTCTTTTAAAGCTTGTATAATTCTTTGATGGGTATCTTCATCTTTGCATTTGATGGTATGCAAATGAAGTCCGTTGGTAAGTTTTGATAGTGGAATTGCTTGATTGTTCTTCACGTTACTTAAGAACTGATCTGCATCATAGCGTGACGTGATATGAAGTTGTCCAGATAATTGTCCATATAAAGGGTGTTCTACAATAACATCTACAATTGTACCTCCATGATCCACAATCGTATATAGCTCTTCTTTCAAATCTTCTTCTTTGTGCACTACTGCGATTGCATAGGTCATAGAATCCAAGCTTATATCTTCCATAACATATCCTCTTGGAGTCGCAATAATATTCACACCACTCGCTCTCAACAATGCAATATCCCCTACCACAATTTGTCTAGATACATGAAATTGAGCAGCCAAAGAACTCGCTGAACAAGGTTTTTCACTTTGTTTTATGGTTTGTAATATGGAGTCTCTACGCATGGAAGAATTCATAGGCAACACTCTCTTTCAAAAATGAATTTCTCTATAACCTC
>JAVWJF010000311.1:0-841 GCA_036639195.1 Longicatena sp. | reverse complement strand
TTAAATGTTCATTAATTGCATGTGCAACACCGTGATCATCATTTTCCAGTGTAACATATCTGCAAATCTTTTTAATATCTTCATTTGCATTACCCATTGCAACACTATATTTTACCTTTTCAAACATCGATATATCATTAAAATTATCTCCAATAGCAATCGTCTGCTCTACTGGTATTCCTAAATGCTGTGCTAGTTCTCTAAGACCTAACCCCTTATCAACACCAGCGCGATTCATTTCAAGATAGCGATCACTAGAAAAAGAAATACTAACTCCGTCCGTAATTGGCATCATATCCTGTGCAATGTTTCTTAGGTATTCCATATCTGCTCGTTGAAATAAGATTTTCATAATGGGTGTATTCTCTAAGAAATCGATGGTATTCTCTTCCATAACCACAGCATCACTTTTAAACATAAACAACCATTCTTTTTCATCTTCATTGATTTGATAGGCATATACATCTTTATCAGTAAATAGTTGAATACATAACCCATGTTCGATTCCATAAGTAAATAATTGTTTCGCTTTTTCAAATGGAAGAGTATGAAATGTTAGTTTCTTAAAATCTTTATTTTCACAAATGATACTACCATTACCAGAAATGATATATTCATCTTCTTTGTTATGTACATCCAACGTATCTAAGACATTTTGAATACATGTATATCCCCTGCCTGTCGCTGGTACAAATCGTATACCAAATTCTTGTTGTGCTCGTTTGATTGCTAGAACGTTACGTTCACTTATTTCTTTATCGCTATTTAATAGTGTTTCATCTAAATCACAGGCAATTAATTTATACATGTTCGTACCTCCAAATATGTTCTATTATAGCAT
>JAVWJF010000310.1:0-2705 GCA_036639195.1 Longicatena sp. | reverse complement strand
GTTTTTGGTTACTTCCTTTTGAGGTTTACTAAATACGTTAAGAATATTACCTTCTTCTACAACATATCCATTTTCCATAACCGCTACACGATCACATACTTCTTTTACTACTGCCATTTCATGAGTAATCAATACAATGGTAATGTTTAATTTTTCATTGACTGTTTTCAAAAGTTTTAAGATGCTTTTTGTTGTTTGTGGGTCAAGAGCACTGGTAGCCTCATCACACAACAACACTTTAGGATCATTGGCCAACGCTCGTGCAATCGCGACACGCTGTTTTTGACCACCTGATAATTGAGAAGGATATGCATCTTTTTTATCCTGTAAATCTACAAGTTCCAATAAAGAAGCAATCTTCTTTCCTTGTTCTTGTTTACTAAGTTTACTTCCTTTGAATGGATATGCAATATTCTCTTCTACTGTACGAGAGCGCATAAGATTGAAATGTTGAAAAATCATTCCTATTTTCTTTCGCTCTTCTCTTAATGCTTTCTCTTTCATCTTTGTCAAGTCTAAACCATTCACAATCACTTTTCCAGAAGTAGGTCGCTCTAATAAATTTATACAACGTACCAAAGTAGACTTACCCGCTCCACTAAATCCAATGATTCCAAAAATTTCACTATCTTGAATTTCTAATGAAACATCTTTTACCGCATGAATTTCGTTGTCTTTACCTTGAAATGTCTTTGTGATATTTTCTAATCGTATCATACAATTCCTCCTATACTATACAAAAAAGCTTCCATCCATAGGACGAAAGCTAACGTTCGTGTTACCACCTAAGTTTATCCACCTCTCACAAGATGAACCTCTTCAAGTACGCTTATTGCTAAGTTATACTCTATCGCTGTAACGAGCGAACACGTCATAATCTAAAATCTTCGATTATGCAACTCCAAGACCATTTTCCACAGATAGAATCTTTATTCTCTTTCACCAAATGAGAACTCTCTTTGAAAGTCTGTTCTGTGTACTCTTCTTTTCAATGTCATTTTGTTTATGTGTGTATATTACTTTATTTTTTTTGATTCGTCAACACATTTACTCTATTTTTTTTATTACTCTAAAGTGAAAAGTTAAGTTCCACTTTAAAATGGTGAAAGTTGAAATTAGTCTTACTGTAACTTCCAGTTGCATTTACTCATACTGCGTTATAATGGAGTTGATACCTGTTCTCTTGTTGAGAAAGGATGATGACTTATGTGTAACAAAGGAACCCATTTAAACTTTAGCGATCGTCAGATTATTGAAAAAGGTATCTCTAATGAATCTTCAAAATCTACTATCGCCTCTATTCTCGGTAAAAACAAATCTACAATTGGTAAAGAAATCAAACTTCATCGTACTCTTAAACATAAATGCAGAATGCCTCTTGAATGTAACAATTATCCAAAGTGTAAACATGGTAGAAACTGTATTTCTAGTTGTGAACATTATTCTGCTTTTTCTTGTATACGTCGAGATCGTTCTCCTGGTGCCTGTAATGGATGCGCTTCTTATACTACATGTCGTTTTGATAAATACTACTATAATGCATTCGATGCACAGGATATCTACAGGACTTCTCTTATAGATGCAAGAGAAGGAGTCAATCTCACGACACAAGAGGCTATCACTTTAGGTTCTGTTATCAAACCTCTTATTAACCAAGGACAATCTCCATATCAAATCATTACGAATCACCCTGAGCTTAATATCTGTGAGAAAACTTTATACAATTATATTTCTTCTGGTGTATTTCAATGTGTTGGAATTCTAGATATAGATTTACGTATCAAGACAAGAAGAAAAATGTCCAAAGACAAACGAAATGCCTTTAAAAAGCGAGAAGATAGAAAGTATATTCAAGGTCGTACTTATGATGATTATTTATCTTATATAGCCCAACACCCAGAAGCCACAATTGTACAAATGGATACGGTATATAATGATGTAAGTAATGGTCCATTCTTACAAACCTTTAAATTCATTTCTTATGGATTTCTTATCAGCTTTATTCATGACACTAAAACAGCACAAAGTATGATAGACGGTGTATTACTGCTAGAGAGTATCTTAGGCAATGAATTATTCAATCGTTGTGTAGAAGTCTTATTAACAGATAGAGGCAGCGAATTTACAGGTGCTGATGATATTGAGCAAAGAGAAGATGGTTCAAGGCGTACAAGAGTGTTCTATTGCGATCCAATGCAATCTGGGCAAAAAGGAAGTCTTGAAAATAACCATAAAGAGTTGCGTTATATATGTCCCAATGAAGTGGACTTAAGAAAGCTTGGATTAAAAAATCAAAAGGATATGAATCTAGTAATTTCGCACATAAATTCTGCACCAAAAGAATTACTAGATAATAGAACACCTTTTGAAACTGTTAGATTCTTTAATGAACCCCTATATAATCAGTTGAAAGCTTTTGGATTAGAGGAAATAGAAAAAGATAAGGTCATTTTAAAACCTTATCTCCTCCGCAACAAATAACAAAATCAATAGAACAGGTATCAAATGAAAAGTGAATGCACTTAGTTTCAAAGTAGAATTTAGTCTTTCCCTAGAAAAAGTTAGCCTAAATCATAGTCTTTTCATATACCCAATTTTAACTGATTTTATTACAAAATATAAATGTAGGAGTGAATTCCATTCTTATTTTCAAAGAAATGATACTCATATACCCTACAAATACATTATAATTCTTATTTCTGTAT
>JAVWJF010000309.1:0-2755 GCA_036639195.1 Longicatena sp. | reverse complement strand
AACAAATGTGGTGTAAAGCTAATCTTAGCTTGTTCACTCGCTAACTTTGTAAGTGTTTGTTCAATCTCTGGTGTATGACGATGTTGTGCGATTTTATAAGGCGCAAAGGATTCATTACAACGAGGAAAATGTGTACCTTCACTTAATCCTTTACCTGCGCCAGTGGTTCCTGATTTAGAATCGATGATAATATGTTTTACATCAGCCATGTTCTTTTGTAATACAGGAGCTAATGCTAATGCAATGGAAGTTGGATAACAACCAGGATTTCCAATGATTTGAGCATCCTTTATAGAATCACGAAACAATTCAGGTAACCCATAAACCGCAAGTTCATGAAGTTCTTTATCGTTATAATCAAGCTTGTACCACATATTATAGTCTTTTTCATCATCCAATCGAAAATCTGCCCCTAAATCGATGAACTTCTTCTGAGCATCCATACACTTACGTGCCAAAGGCTCACTTAATCCATGAGGCAAAGACGCAAAGACAACATCACTTTTTTGAATTACTACATCTTCTTCTTCGAATACCATATCGCATACTTGATAAAACCCTGGATATAAATCACTGATCTTTTTTCCTATATAACTTTGGGAACTGATGCCGCTTATTAAAACATTAGGATGTGTCCACAATAGACGTACAAGTTCAGCTCCAGCATAGCCACTTGCCCCAATAACCCCTACCTTAATTTTCTCCATTTATTTCATCTCCCTTAGGATGGTTTTCACATGTTCAATATGTGCCTCTACAACTTCAGGTGCAGGACCTCCTACAACTCCACGTTGATTGACACATGTATCTAAAGAAATGGCTTCAAACACATCTTCTTCAAAAGATTGATGCGCTTGTTTATATTCCTCTAATGTTAAATTTTCTAAAGTTTTATCATGTTCTTGTGCATAGGCTACAAGTGCACCAATGACACGATAGGCATCACGAAATGCCATTCCTTTTTTTACTAAATAATCTGCACAATCAGTCGCATTAATAAAACCTTTCGCCGCTGCTTTACGCATATTTTCACTCAATACTTTACTAGTTGCTAACATAGGTGTAAATGTAGTTAGACATAAGTGTACAGTAGATAAAGCATCAAACGTTGCTTCTTTATCTTCTTGCATGTCTTTGTTGTATGCCAAAGGAAGCCCCTTCATCATAACTAACAACGTTTGTAAATCTCCATATACCCTTCCAGTCTTTCCACGAATTAACTCCGCAACATCAGGATTTTTCTTTTGTGGCATAATACTGCTTCCTGTCGCAAAAGCATCGTCTAATTCCATGAATTTATATTCCCATGAACACCAAAGAATGATTTCTTCAGAGAAACGTGATAGATGCATCATTAACATTGATACATTAGATGCCACTTCAATACAGAAATCACGATCACTTACACCATCCAAGCTATTCATAGATACACTGTCAAACTCCAATAAATCTTTAACCATAAAACGATTAATTGGATAGGTTGTCGTAGCCAACGCCCCACTTCCTAAAGGCAGTGTACGAATACGTTTTTGACATTCTTGAAGTCTTTCAATATCACGTAAAAACATTTCTGTATATGCCATCAAATGATGAGCAAATGTGATTGGTTGTGCACGTTGTAAATGTGTATAACCAGGCATGATTGTTTTTGTATGAGTGCTTGCTTTCTCACAAAGCACATTTACCAATTCCTTCAATTCATCGATGACTACACTTACTTCATCACTGATGTACATTCTCGCGTCCAAAGCTACTTGGTCATTTCTTGAACGTGCTGTATGAAGTCTTTTCCCAGCATCACCGATACGGTTGGTAAGTTCTGTCTCCATAAACATATGAATATCTTCCGCAAAAGGATCAATTTCCAATGTTTTTTCTTCTATATCTTTTTGAATAGATAACAATCCCTCTTTGATTTTTAGAAAATCATCTTGCGCAATGATTCCACAACTTGCTCACATCTGTGCGTGCGCAAGACTCCCTTTGATATCATGTGCATACATCAAATGATCAACTGATATAGAAGAATTAAAATCATTCAATCGTTTGTCTGCCTCTTTTTTAAATCTTGCGTCCCATAAACTCATATGTTTTCTCCTATCCTCTTATTTTTTGTTTTTCGCATCCATCATTGCTTTTACTTTGATTGGTAATCCAAATAAGTTGATGAATCCTGCAGAATCATTTTGATCATAAGAATCATCTTCTCCAAAGCTTGCTATTTGTTCAGAATAAAGTGTAGTTGGACTTGTCATTCCAGCAGGTGTAATATTTCCTTTATAAAGTTTTAATTTTACATCTCCATTTACAGTTTCACTTACTTTATCCACAAAAGCACTTAATGCTTCTCTTAATGGAGTGAACCATTGTCCATTGTATAACATCTCTCCAAATTTAACGGAAATCAGTTGTTTGTAATGTTGTGTTTCTTTATCAATTGTAATCGTTTCTAATAATTCATGTGCTTTGTATAAAATTGTTCCACCTGGTGTTTCATAGACTCCACGTGATTTCATACCAACCAAACGATTTTCAACCATATCAATGATACCAATACCATTTTCTCCACCTAATTTATTAAGTTTTAATAATAGTTCTTGTGCTTTCATAGGTACACCATCAACAGCTGTTGGAATTCCCTTTTCAAAATGAATTGTCACATACGTAGCTTTATCTGGTGCTTTTTCAGGAGTGACACCCATCTCAAGGATCTTATCATAATCTGGCTCATTGTTAGGATCTTCTAAGTCTAATC
>JAVWJF010000308.1:0-2765 GCA_036639195.1 Longicatena sp. | reverse complement strand
GTAAGAAATCTTTATGTACTCCATCAATTACTTTATTAACAATTCCTAGATATTTTCCTATCCCATGTTGATTATGCACAACATAATCTCCAATATGCAATTCCTGATAATCATGAAGCACTTCTGCTTCTTTAAATTTATTACTATAACGTACTGCTTGTTGGCGTGTATGGAATAGTTCTTTACTTGTATAAACACTAATGTTTTCTTTTACACAAGTAAAACCTTCCACTAGTTTATGATGTGTAAATTGTATTCCTACTTCTAGAGTATCCTCTTCCTGTATGGTACGAAAATGTATATTCTCATTATTTAATAATTCTTTTACTTGTTTACATTCACTCTCTTCAAGACATAATAAAACTTTACGTTTTCGTGCCTCCTCAATAATTTCATGAATGGTTCTTTCTAGGTTGATATCTCCTAGAGACATCGTTAAAATCTGTGATGATATAGGTTTCTTATAATCAACAAACATTCCAAATTCCACGACTTCATGTTTTCCAAGAGTACGCGAAATATCAGCGAATACAGCGAACTTACATAATCCTAATCCTTCTTGGAATAGTTCTTGAATATAAGCGATTGTTTCTTCTTGGATATGTTTTTGTGCATCGTTTACTTCTTCTTTACTGGAGACAAATACAATTGCATCATCCACATAATCTAAGATTGTATGATGTTGGTGTAAGAGTGCATGATAGCGATAAAATTTGCTTTCCATACGACGATTAGAAATCGCATCCAACTCTTCATTGATAGTTTCTTCTAATCTCTCCTTGGCTTGTTTTGATAACGCACTAGTATGTCCTAATTCCTCATTTGCTTTCTCTACAATCGTTTTAATTTCTTCATTTGTAAATAACAAATCTGTAGCTGGAATGATGGTGGCTTCGTTTACTATTTGTATTGTACGTTGTGTGGATATATCAAAGAAACGTATACTATCAATTTCATTATCAAAGAATTCAATTCTCAAAGGATATTCATAATTCATAGAATAAACATCGATGATTCCACCACGTGCTGCATAACATAATGGTTGATCTACACGATTTACATGTGAATATCCAGCCTCAAATAGTCGTGTCTTTAAGGATTCATAATGAACTTCTTGATTCTGCTGAATGTGTATACAATATTCTTTAAAGATTTCTGGTTTTGGAAGTAAGCGCATAGCTGCAGCTGTGTTTAAGATACATATACATGGCTTATGTTCTTGTAATTTCGCCATTACTTCCATTTGGGTTGCCTTTATTTCAGGAGATGAAGCGATAGCTTCTACTCGTAATGATTCTTCCACGTTAAAAAGCAACACATCATCCTCTACAAAAGAATATACTCTTTCATATAGTTTTTGTGCTGAATAGGAAGTGTTTTTTATTACAAGCATGCTACGCGGGGATTGTTGAAATGCGCTTGCTAATAATAAAGCTTCTTCTGTTAATGATAGATTACCTAGAACACTTTGTTTTTTTAGTATGCTTTGTAATGCTTCATTTTCTTTTAACTCATTTAGTATTAGCTTCATGGATTCTCCTATTTTTTATTAAAATGACTCATGGTATCCGTAAAACTATGGGAACAACTATAAATAGCCGCATCTCTTGCGTCTTGTATTGCTTTCTCATAGTTTTCTACATCTTCTTTTCTAATTTTACCAAGTACCCAATCTACAACTGGAACTCTAGGATCTTTATCAATACCAACTCGTATACGTGGAAATTCTTGTGTGTGTAGGTGTTGAATAATGTTTTTCATACCATTTTGTCCACCAGCACTTCCCTTTTCTCTTAATCTTATTTTACCCACAGGTAAATCTAAATCATCATAAATCACAAGGATATCTTTAGTTTCTATGTTATAAAAGTTCACCGCTTGAATAAGCGCTTCACCTGACAAATTCATGTATGTCTGTGGCTTCATTAATAATACACTTTCATTTCCAATTCTAGTTTGTGCAATCAAAGATTTAAACTTATTCTGTGTAATATCTACATTGTTATCTTTCGCAATGGCATCTAAAACTTTAAAACCAGAATTATGTCTGGTATTTTCATATTGTTTTCCTGGATTTCCTAATCCTACTATTAATTTCATACAATCACTCTCACTTACGTTTACTATTATACCAAATTTTAGAATAAAATAACGGAATGCTTATTTATTAGAAAGGAAAGACAGGAATTTCTTCCTGTCTTACTTGTTAGTCTGCTTTGTAACAAATTTTGAGTCTTCTCTGATTTCCTTCACCTTCACTAACTGTTACGACATTTTTCATATCTGTTAAACAGTTGTGGATTGCTTTACGCTCATCTGCTGGCATTGGATCAAGAGTTGCGTCTGTTTTTGTACGTTGTACGGTTTTCGCAACACGTTTCGCCAATAAACAAACTTTCTGATATTTCTCTTCTTTATAACCATTGATATCAATTAAGACACCAACTCTTTTCTTAAATTCACTAGATGCTGCTGATTTCAATACCATATTCATAGATTGTAATGTTTGACCATTTTTACCAATCAAAATAGCATTGTTATCTGCATCGATATTTACGTGGAAGAATCCTGCATCTTCAACTACTTCTACAGTTGCCTGCATATCAATATTTGCAAAATATGCATCCATATAAGATTTCATGAAATCCTCGATATCCTTTGTACAATAAGCAGTTAAGGTTACTTTACTACCTAGTCCTAGGAATCCTGAAATTTCTTCTGTTACTGTATATGTTAGATTCTCAACATTTACATTTTTATCTTCA
>JAVWJF010000307.1:0-2767 GCA_036639195.1 Longicatena sp. | reverse complement strand
GGTGAATGGGAAAAAACAAAACGTAAAGTCAGTGAAAAAATTGCGGAATTGGCAGATCGTTTGATACACCTATACGCAAATAGAGATGAAAACATAGGATTTGCTTATCAAAAAGATAGTGAAATGCAACAGCAATTTGAAAATGACTTTGACTATGAACTTACGCTAGATCAAGCACAGGCAGTAAAAGAAATTAAGCAGGATATGGAAAAAGCGAAACCAATGGATCGTTTATTATGTGGAGATGTAGGTTTTGGTAAAACTGAAGTTGCAGCACGTGCTGCCTTTAAAGCAGTAATAGATTCAAAACAAGTTGCTTTCTTATGTCCAACGACCATCTTATCTTTACAACACCATAAAACCTTTATAAAGAGGTTTCGTAACTTTCCAGTACGTATAGAGGTTGTTAATCGTTTTATAACACCGGCAGATCAAAAAAGAATCCTTCAAGATTTAAAGGATGGAAACATAGATATTTTGATTGGTACCCATCGTTTATTATCAAAAGATGTCGTTTTCAAAGACCTTGGATTTCTAGTAATCGATGAGGAACAACGCTTCGGAGTGGAACATAAAGAAAAAATCAAAGAGTTAAAAAATAGTGTGGATGTATTATCTTTAAGTGCAACACCTATTCCAAGAACGTTACAGATGTCTTTGATTGGAATTCGCTCTTTATCACAATTAAATACACCTCCAATGAATCGTATGCCAGTACAAACCTATGTTATCGAAAAGAACTTCTCTATGGTAAAGGAAATAATCCAGCGAGAACTTGGACGTAATGGACAAGTATTTTATCTCTACAACAACGTAAAAGAAATATACAATGTTGCTAGAAAATTAAGAGAAGCTCTTCCAGATATTGAAATTGGGGTAGCTCATGGGCAGATGGCTAGAGATGATATCGAAGATGTTATGATGCAGTTTACACAAAATACATATCAAGTTTTAGTTTGTACGACCATCATTGAAACAGGAATAGATATTCCTAATGCAAATACCATCCTAATTGATGGTGCGGATCATTTTGGTTTATCTCAACTCTATCAGATTAAGGGACGTGTAGGTCGAAGTGATCGATTAGCCTATGCATATTTGATGTATTCTCCAAATCGACAATTAAGTGAAATCGCAATGAAACGACTTAAATCTATTAAAGAGTTTACACAACTTGGAAGTGGATATAAAATCGCAATGCGTGATTTAACAATCCGTGGTGCAGGAGATATGCTAGGACCTCAACAGGCTGGATTCATCGATACCGTTGGTATCGATATGTACATTGAAATGTTGAATTCCGCAATTATGGAGAAAAAGGGTATCAAAGTTGAAGAAAAAATAGAACTTGCAAAGGCAAATATAAAAGTGGATGCGTATATTCCAAGTAAATTTGCGACAGAGGACTATGAGAAAATCACGTTGTATCAAAGAATGGATGCCATCACTACAAAGAAAGAATTGTTAGCGATGATGGAAGAAATCAAAGATAATTATGGTAAGCTTCCTAAAGCAGTACAACTCTTATTTGAGAAAAAGAGATTGGATATTTTCATTAATGAACCACATGTGGAATTGTTTAAAGAATTACAAAATGAGGTTGAAATTACATTTAGTGATACATGGTCAAATTCCATTGATGGTGTAAAATTATTTGAAATGATGACCACAATTTCTAAAGACATCGTAATACGTTATAAAAACAATCGCATTGCGATGCGACTATCAAAAATTAAAGATTGGTTATATATCATTCTAGAAGTATTAGAAAGAACAGAGAAGTTTTAAAAAAATAGTGATGGAGAAATATTCTCTTTCACTATTTTTATTTGGCAGATCTTACTGCATAAACGTATTTCGTTGTAAGGATGTACTGCTTGTTAATGTAGATCATAGTATCATCTTCGCACATAACACTTTGCGTTACTTCAAGAAGTGGTGTACTGGTTGGAGTATTTAGTAATTTAGCATATTGTTTATCCGCAAAACTTATTTGAAAATGATCTTCAAATTTCGAAGGTATTAAATTGGCTTCTTGTTGAACCAATTTTAATAAAGATTTATGTTCTAAGTTTTCCTGCATCAAAAAAGTGAAACTTGCAGGGAAATAATCAACTTCAACGATACAAGGAACTTCATCCACTAGGCGAACGCGTGTAATTTCAATAAGCATTTCACTATCTGTCTGAAGTTTTTTTATGAGTTCACTATCACCCTTACATAATCGACATTCGACGATTTTTGTAGAAGGCTTCGCATGCATACGAAGGCAGGTATCTGTAAAACTACCGCCAGAGAATATCTCTTCTGTATGGATTGGTGTTTTTACAAACGTGCCTTTCCCATGTTTTTTAATTAGGATGTGCTCATCTACAAGTTGTTGAATGGCATGTCGTACAGTTACTCGACTAATGTGGTAGATTTCACTTAATTGTAATTCTGGTGGAATACGATCTCCAGGTTTATACTTTCCTGATTTGATTTGTTTATATAGTTCTTGATATAACTGTTCCTGTAAGGTAACAGCACTTAACTGTTTAAAGGTTTCCATAAAATTTCTTCCTTTCCCAAATGCTACTACTGTTATTATAGGTAAAATAATCCTTATTGGCAACCATAGTTTGACAACGCTTTCATGTTGTGTTACTATGTATTTAGTTAATACAAGTTAATACAACATGAAAGGAGAGAGGAATGGAAAGAAAAATCATTGTGGCAACTCATGGAGATGCAGCTAATGGTATCACAGATTCAGTTCGTATGATAT
>JAVWJF010000306.1:0-2792 GCA_036639195.1 Longicatena sp. | reverse complement strand
AGTTTCGCGAATCAAGTGACGACGATTGCTCGTTGCGTAGATAAGAATATTATCGGGTTTCGTTTCTACGCCACCCTCAATTACGGCCTTAAGGAATTTGTACTCAATTTCAAATTCTTCAAATGATAAATCGTCCATATAAATAATGAAACGATAATTACGATTTTTAATTTGCGAGATGATGGTAGATAAGTCTTTGAATTGGTGTTTGTATATTTCAATCATACGTAAACCATCTTTGTAGAATTCATTTACAATGGCTTTGATACTTGTGGATTTACCAGTTCCGCTATCTCCATATAATAGGACGTTGTTTGCTTCTTTGCCTTCTACAAAGGCTCTTGTATTATTGACTAGCATTTCTTTTTGCATTTGATAACCAACCAAATCGTCTAAACGAACGACTTCCATGTTGTTGATAGGAAGTAAGGTTATGCTTTGATCGTCATTGGAACGAATACGAAAGGCTTTGTTTAAACCAAACATGCCTACGCCATATTGGTGATAGAAGCTCGTGATGATTTTAAAAATTTCTTCTTCATCGTTTGCTTGTTCAATTTGTTCACTGATGGTTTTTACCATGGTGGAAACATTCTTGTTGTACATACGTTCTTTTTTAGAAACAGAGGTATAGTTTGTAATGATAGAGAAACAGTTGATATCAAGTGCTTGTTCAATAGGGGAGAAATCAAAATCAAATAAATGTTTGATGATTTTGAAGTCATGTTTTGCGAATTGGTTGACGCTCCCTTGAATATCTTGATTCTTTTCACTGACTAAGGAAAATGAGTTTTCATTCATTAGTAATAAGAAACATAAATAGTTGTGCCATAGATTCTTATCGAATGCATAACGTGTAGATAGATCTAGTAAAGCTTTGATTTGGGTATAGATGCGTTCTAGAAGTTCACTTTCTTCATAGGTGCCTTTGTCAAAGTCATGAAAGATATCACGTAAGCCATATAGGATTTCACCTTCCTTTAAATCTCTATATAATATAAATCTAGATATGTCTTTATACATAAACAATTCCTCCCAATAAATGTATGTTTATTATATACCTTTTTATCTCATATTTAAACGTTTTCTTGGTATATGATATATCGCTTACATAGAAATGTAAATATTTTACAAGAAAATTGAAAAAATGACTGAAAAGTATTGACATACAAATGAAAAAGTTTTATTCTATATGTAATGTTTGAAAGGAAGTGGATCTTGTGAACGGCACTTATATAAACGCAATCAGCGTCATTATTATTATTCTCATAGTCTTAAACAAGTCTGTTTTTCTTTCAAAATTTTCTGAAAAGGGAATTTAAACAGTCGCTTTTGTTGTTGAGGGCGTGAGATAGAAAGAAAAGCAGCGTATGCACTATAGAACGCTGCTTTTATTTTAAGAAAGATTAGGGAGGAACAAGTATGGATTGTAAGGATGTAGAACAAGCGGCCGCAAGGCTTTCGGGTAATATTCATAATGTGAAAGTAACATCATCAAAGACATTTTCCGCAATGTCAGGATGTGAGTTATTTCTAAAATGTGAGAATCGACAGAAAACAGGTTCCTTTAAAGTAAGAGGCGCTTTCAATAAACTGGCGAAATTAAAAGAAGAAGGGTATCAGGGAGAACTCATTGCGAGTAGTGCAGGGAATCATGCACAAGGCGTTAGTTATGCAAGTGCACAATTGGGGATGCATGCGACCATTGTGATGCCAAAGAGTACACCGATTGCGAAAGTATTGGCGACCCAAGGGTATGGAGCTGAAGTTGTCTTAGCAGGGGATTGTTACGATGAGTGTTATCAAGAAGCACTTCGTATACAGAAGGAAAGAGAAGCCTTATTCATTCATCCATTTGATGATGAAGATGTCATTGCTGGTCAGGGAACCATTGCTTATGAAATATGTCATGATCTTCCTAATGTAGATATGATTGTAGTACCTGCAGGAGGTGGAGGATTATTATCTGGAATTGCCTTCTACGCAAAACAGATTAATCCTAGAATTAAAGTTGTAGGGGTACAGGCAGAAGGTGCGAATGCCATTGTACAATCCTTTAAGAAAAAGAAACATGTCGCAACCAAACATGTAAATACAATTGCCGATGGAATTGCAGTTATGAATCCAGGTAGTAAAACAAATAAACTCATACAAGAATATGTAGATGATATGGTCACTGTAAGTGATAATGAAATAGCCGCTACGATACTGCTTCTACTCGAACGTGAAAAACAAGTAGTAGAACCTGCTGGAGCCGCAAGTCTTGCGGCAATCTTAAATCAAAAAATAGATGTTGCAGGGAAGAAAGTAGTCTGTGTGTTATCCGGGGGTAATATCGATGTATCCTTTATTCATAAAGTAGTTGAAAAAGGACTAGTAACACGTGGAAGAAATATGAAGTTTCGTGCATTGATGTTGGATGTTCCGGGAAGTCTTGAACATTTAACACATGTAGTAAATGTTGCGAATGCAAACATCATTGAAGTACAATATGATCGTATACAAGCAGATTTAAATCTGAATGAAACGATTTTGCATATTGCGGTTGAAGTATCTAGTAAGGAACATGGAGATGCATTGTTAGATGCCTTACGTGAAGCTGGATACGTTGTTACATTAGAATAAAATGAGAAGGGAGAGAATGTTATGAAAATGAATGGATCGCAAATCTTAGTACAAGCTTTGATAGATCAGGGTGTGGATACCATTTTTGGTTATCCAGGAGGCTCCGTATTAAATATTTATGATGCACTATATGAACGTGCAAATGATTTACATCATGTCCTTACTTC
>JAVWJF010000305.1:0-2794 GCA_036639195.1 Longicatena sp. | reverse complement strand
ATTATGATATACACTGGAATCCAGTTCGTATTATTCAGAGATTTGGACGAATTGACCGTATTGGAAGTAGAAATGCGTACATTCAGCTTGTAAATTTCTGGCCTGATGTAACGCTTGATGAGTACATAGACCTAAAAGCAAAGGTCGAAACTCGAATGAAGATTGTTGATATGACAGCTACGGGCGATGATAACTTACTGAGCGATGAAGAAAAAACAGACCTTGAATAGGAAGAAGTAGTTGATATTGAAGATATGACAACGGGTATTTCGATTATGGATTTAGGATTAAATGAATTCAGATTGGATTTGCTAGAGTATGTTAAGAATCACGAAGATATTGATAATACGCCGTTTGGTTTACACGCAGTTGCCCCTGCAAATGAAGATATGCCAGCGGGTGTTATATATGTTCTGAAAAATCGTTCTGACAGTGTAAATATTGATAATCAAAACCGCTTACATCCATTTTATATGGTTTATATCAGTAATGAAGGCAATGTGGTATGCGACCATCTTTCTCCGAAAGCAATGCTTGATAAAATGAGATTTCTTTGTAAGGGAAAGACCGAAGCGATACCAGAACTTTACAAGATATTTAATAAGGAAACTCATGATGGTAGAAATATGAGTGAGTTTTCAAATCTACTAGGAGAAGCTATTTCGTCAATTATTGAAGTGAAAGAGGAAAGTGATATATCGGCATTCCTTAATGGCGGACAAGTTAGTTTTCTATCCAAAGAACTAAAGGGACTGGATGATTTTGAACTGATTTGTTTCTTAGTTGTCAGTTAAGAGGGAGGAATAAAATGCTTGGATTACCCAAAAGTACAAAGTTAGAAAAGCCACAGCAAATTTCTAAAACGGCTTTATTTGCAACATTTCAGATGAATGCAGCAGAGAAGGCTCGAATAAACAAGGACATAGCCAAGATAGTAATCACAAATGAGTTTTCTAAAGCTAAGATAAACATTGCAGAGGGAAAGGAAGTAAAGAACTTCTTTGTAATAAATATAGCTATAAAAGATAGGGACTTTGATAATAGAAACATCATTAAAATAGCTAAACTTATTCCACAAAGAATCCTGATGGTTTTGGAATGTGAGGATGAAGTTAAACTGGCTGTTTATCATACCAAACTGTTGCAGACAGACTGGCATACAAAAGACGATTATACCGTTGAAATTAGAGGTATGAATCTTGAAGCGGTCTGGGAAAATATAATTGCTCAAATAGGCGAAGTTAAAATACAAGGAGATACTTCTCTTGAAGAACAATTAGCAATAAAAGAAAAACGAGAGAGGTTAGGTAGGGATATTGTAAAATTAGAAAAACAAGCAAGGAATGAAAAGCAACCAAATAAGAAATTTGATATGGTAAAAAAGATTTACTTATTAAAAAAACAGTTAAAAGAAATTGGGGGATAAATATGAATTTAATATTTCGGTTACTATTAACCCTTAATGCTACATCGTGGATGCTTGTTATTTACACCATAAAAGAAAAAGTGACATTGTCGATATTGCCAATATGGGGGTTTGATATATTAGTTTTATTAGTGCCTGTTTTGCTTTCGCTGTTTTCGATTTGGATTGCAAAATATTTGGGAGAAGATGATTTGGTGGGATGTAAAGAGTTTAGTCTTGCAGATAATGAGTTTTTACCAACATATTTAGGCTATTTCTTTATCTCGGTGAGTGTGTCAGATACGACAACAATGATTGTTCTATATGGGATTGTGTTTGTATTTACTTTTTTGTCTCAAACGCAGTATTTTAACCCAATGTTTTTGTTGTTTGGTTATCATTATTATCATATTTTATCACCATACGGAACAAGAGTATTTGTGATAAGACGAGGAAAGGTTATTCGCAATAATAAAGACATAGCTTTTGAACATTTAAGAAGAATTAACGATACAACATTCATAGAAAGAAGGTAAAATAATTGATGAACAAAGTGTTTGTGAAGTTAAAACAGAGACAAGGAAACAAATTTAAGAAGATGTTGTCTGTCGAGGAAGATATTTATCAGGACAAGAATTCTATAATAGAAACTGTTACAGAATATGTAGCGGGAGCATTGCTAGAGGATGGGGAATGGTTCGAAATAAAAGATTTTTCTCAACAGGAATATTATCTGAATGATTTACTGGAAAAAGACCTTGATTCTGTTGACTTTGATTCCTTAAGTAAACAAGATTTTGATAAAATTGATTATCTTTTTGTTAAAAAGGACAAGTACATTTATTTTCAAAACATTCCAAAATCGAGATTAGTCAAAAAGAAAAGAATAGGATGTTTTGGAGAAGTATTTAAATATAATAGCGAAAGTAATGAAATTATAATCAATGATTTTCCAGATGCAATCTATGAGAAAGATACGGATACATTATTTTTTCATCGTTTGGAGTCTATCACAAGTATTTTTAGCGGAATTGACCAATTGTATAAAGAAGCAACAGCAAAAGAAACTTCGGATTTCTTAGAGAATGATTTTATTACATTGAAAGATGGCTATACATCAGACAAAGTAAAAACGGCGAATAGAAAAAGAATAGCTTTAGCAAGCCAAACACTGAACGGGCTGACTCAATATGAGCGAAATAACATTTTTTCTTATATAGGAGAGTACTGTCCAAAACTTAAGGCTAATGAAAAATCTTTTGATGTTAGTTCGGAAGAAGACTTGAAATTACTACTGTTTGGAATTGAACAAAGATTTTATACTACAATTGTTGGCGGAGAGAAACGCATAGCAAATTCAGTAACAACATTTAACAAGGGAGAGAATTA
>JAVWJF010000304.1:0-2822 GCA_036639195.1 Longicatena sp. | reverse complement strand
CCATGATTTCGTTTAATTTCTTCTAGGGTTGGATTGGCAATAGGAAAGCGAAACTTAATGCGGTAATAAGAAGATAACAGATGTCTTTCCATATTGCGTTTAAATTCTTCTGGTGCGTCGATATAGACGGCTGTACGTGCCTCAAACTTTGTCATCAAGGTTTCCACATACGTATCAATGATAGATGTGTTAATCTGCGTATTTAAGGACGGAAGCGAAGAAATATAAGCACATAAATATTCATATTCTACTTCTGGTAAATCTGGTTCTAACTGTTTTACCAAGCCATAGTATGAAAACATTTTTACTTCCTCACCAAATGGTTGTTTGGAAATCCAGTGTTGCTTTACATAGCGTTTTTTCAGAAAATACATGAATTGCGATAACATCGATAATGAATAATCCGTTAAATTAAGTGGTGCTAACTGATCAAACTCTAGCACTTCCCGCTTTAACTGATTCAACAAGTTATTGTCTTCTTGCATCAACAAGATATAAAGATTACGAATTGACCATTCATCACCTTCAATTTGATACGTTGGACGACATTTCAACTGTAAACCTTGTTTCTCAAGATCTTTCTTTAACTCATCCATCGTTTGGACAATCGTATTCTTACTCACATACATTTCATCCGTTAAACCTTCAATCGTAATCTTATGATTTTGGTTTAATATCTGATATAAAATATAAGCTTTGCGATTCTCTACAGTGCTGTAGCGATCTTCACTCTTATTTAAAATATCTTGTAGCGAATGATAATTCCCGACGTAACAAAAATTGCGATCGATATTTTTTACTTGTCCACAATTACGGATATGGTAATTGATAGATTCTATATCGTAATATAGAGTTCGCTTAGAAATCATAAATTCTTGTAGGAGTTGATCAAGACTAACGCGATCATACTCAATAATATATTCTAGTATTTTTGTTTCTCTTTCTTTCATGAGTTCCTCCGCTGATATCATTATTTATCAGTTTGTCATTCCCCTCAATACCAAATGTTTGCACAGGGTTTGCACATAATCTTATCATGAAGGTTGCCTTGGATGTATGTGCAATGAATGGTAATTCTATTAGTATTTACGCTCTGTATAAAAAAAGATGACCAATTGGCCATCCATATTATCGTAAATCTTCTGGTGTTGTAATCTTTTGATTCTCATAATCGCCAATAACGACATGGATTGGTCCTTTGCCACAGAATTCAATTACTTGGGCATCGTCTGTCACTTGTTTATTGGCTGCCATACATTTGCGATAGCATGCCAATAAAAGTGCTGTATCAAATGCTTGTGGGGTTTGCGCTTGCATAAGCGTACTACGCTCATGGGTTTTCACGATCACGTCATCTTTGACTTCTTTAATCGTATCTTTTACAGGCACCATCAGTAAACAAGCAGAACATGTTTCTTTCTTCTCCAACAAGGCATCTAGTGAAGCCTGTGAGAGCCATGGTCTTGCCCCATCATGAATGAGTACAGTATCACACGTTACTGCTGACAAGCCATTATACACACTGTCAGAGCGCATATTACCACCATAGACAGTTGTCACCTTGTCTGTCCATATCGGCTTCATCATCGCTTCATCCTGCTCACTGATCACCACCACAATTTGCTTACATCGATCATCATTTTGAAAGATACTCAACGTCTTCTCAATAATACTTTGACCATCCTTCAACACATACAACAACTTATTATAACCAAGACCCATTCTTGAGCCACATCCTGCTGCCACAATCAACGCTGTATATTCCATACCATACCCTCCATTCCTAAAAAAAGATACCAAAAACGGTATCTTCTAAGCTACTACCGCATGCATCCGATGTTGTAGTTCCTGCATAAATCCAACTTCATCAATCGGCGCCACATAAATCACCTTATTATCACGATAAAGAATACGCAATGGATGAACTGCCGCCGTAGATGATAACACAAAACTTCTTGTCTCTTTCTCACAATTTTGAATATGTTGGTAAAACACTTTCTGTCGTGAAAAAATAGAAAAGCGCAACTCTAAATACTTATCATGAAATGTATATTCATTAGAAACAAAAACACTCAACATCAATAATAAAACAAATAACTCAAACACAAACGTTCCCCAATAATACCATTCCATCAAATCAATTGCCACATTCCCGGCATGAATACAACACAACAAAATAGCAAATACAAGAATATAATACCACCATTCCGTTTTCCCTCTAAAAGTCATATTGCACCTCTTCCCTACTTCTTAATATATCATATATCTACTCGATACTTAACATTTGAAATGAAATAAAATATATCAGATATTCCTAAAAATATCAAGTTCCTTTTCCTCATAACACCCCGTGATTATGTTTTCCACAATCGCTTCGTTAGCTGTATTATATATCATTTTGAAGACAATACAAACTTTACCGTAAGAAAAAACGAGAATGACTTTGTCTTTCTCGCTAACTGTGTACGATTTGATTACGTAGTTTTCGGGCTGCTTCATCAATGGTTTTAGAATTATGAATTGCAGATACAATATCTGCTTCATCAAACTGCATACATCGATTACCAAGCATCTTTTTTAGAATACTACATTTTTCAGGTACTTGTAGTGGTTTAAAACATAATACTTCATCAAAGATTTCCATAAAATCTTGACCCAATGCTTTTTTCACATTTGATAAGATATCTTGTTTATCGCAAAACCGTAGGGTAGATTCACTTTCTAACTGAAATTCGCCACTCATAATTACTACGCTATGCCGTAAGTCAATTTTGATAACTTCTTCTTCAAAGTATCCGCGCTGGATTGCTTGTCTTATATAC
>JAVWJF010000303.1:0-2824 GCA_036639195.1 Longicatena sp. | reverse complement strand
AAAATGTTGCTTTAGAAGATATGATGGATCGAACGAAACTATCATTACGTGATTCTACTATTGTACATGGACAAAATGATTATATTCACTTTGCTTATTATGATGATGCTACAAGAGCTCAGATGTTGCTAGAAAAACACCTAGAAGATATGATGGATTCGGCTTTAAAAGAAAATGAATTTAAAGTCTATCTACAACCAAAGTATATGATTAGCAATGATGAAATTGGTGGTGCAGAAGCACTTGTGCGTTGGCAGAGTAAACAAGACGGTATGATTTATCCGAATGCGTTTATTCCATTATTTGAAAAGAACGGATTTATCATTCGTTTAGACTTATGGATGTTTGAACAAGTCTGTATGTTATTACAAAAGTGGCAGGATTCTGGTAAAAAGTTAGTAAAAGTTTCCGTTAACTGCTCTCGTGCACATTTGAAAGATCCAAATTTCTTAAGAGCTTATGGTGATATATTTGAGAAATATACATTCCCAAGCGAATACTTGGAATTAGAGTTCACGGAAAATATGGTCTTTGAAGATACGTTATTCTTGGCGAAAGTAATCGATGACATACATACTATGGGATTTGGATGTAGTATGGATGACTTTGGTAGTGGTTACTCGTCATTAAACTTACTTCAGGATATTCATGTGGATACATTGAAATTAGATAGAGTGTTCTTTAAGAATGACTTTAAAAATGATCCACGTACCAAGGCAATTATAAGTTGTGTATTGGATATGGCACAATCATTGAAGATGACAACGGTTGCTGAGGGGATCGAAGAATGGGAACAAGTAGATTCATTACGTGCTATGGGTTGTGATTATGTACAGGGATTTGTATATGCAAAACCAATGCCAATTCGTGATTTTGAAGAAATTCTATTTTCAAAAGAAGAAAAAACGGAGGATAAGTAAATGATAAAAAAAGACAAGAGAAAACGCACATTGATAATGTTTATGATTTCGACTTGTCTTTTTATCAGTGGTTGTACTACTGCTAATCAAGAAGATTCTACAAATGATGTGCTTACTCAAAAGAAGAGTGAAGATGGAAGAACACAAATTACGGTGCTTACCAAATATGCATTTACTACTTATGATTTCGAAAAAGCGGTAGAAAAGGAGTTTCCTGATATTGATATTGTACTAGTAGGTGATTACACAGCAAATACAGCTTTAGGAAAAGAGTATGAAGCGCGATTAGAACATGATGATTTGACAGATATCGTCATGACTTGGCCTTATGATGTAGGAAGTCAATATTGGAAAGATCGATTGATTGATATGTCGGGAATGCCGTTTACGAATAAATACAACGTTTCTATGCTTGATAGCATTGCAGATGAAAATGACAATTTATACTACTTACCAGGTCCAGCATCTATTCGAGGGATTGTATATAACAAGACAATGTTTGAAGAAAACGGTTGGGAAGTACCCAATAACTATACAGAGTTTGTAGCCTTGTGCAAACAAATTGAAGCAACAGGGAATCGCGCATTTCAATTGCCATTAGGAAATGATGAGGTGTTGGATACTGCTTTTATTGGATTTAATTATGGAACTAGCTATAGCAAACCTGAAGATACATCTTGGATGGCTTCTTATAATGAAGGTAATGGCGAGTTTTTAGACCATTTTGGTAGTGCTGTGGATACTTTTCAAGCGTTGATCGATGATGGAATTATCAAAGAAAGTGATCTTGAGTTACACTATAACGATACACAAGGTAATCTATATACGCGTGGAACAGTAATGACAGAGGATTCAGTGCAATTGATCAAAATGGCCGAGACACTAGGTGGAAGCAAGGATGAGTATGCTATCATGCCATTCTTTAATCGAGATCCAGAAAGCACATGGGCAAGACTGTATATGGTTTGTTATATTGGTATGAACAAGCATCTACAAGATAAAGGCAATGAAGAACAGTATGATAAAGTAATGAAGGTTATGAATTACATCAGTACTCCAGATGGACAGGCAGCATTGGCTAGTGGAAATGGTACAATGTATTCTAGCTTGAAAGATGCGAAAATTTCTGAAGATAAGGAAATCGAAGATATGCGTACAACACTTGCACAAGGACGATATGGAATTTTCCCTACCTTGGAGAGAAGCGAATCCGCCTTACGTCGAGGTTTACAAGGTATGTTAAAAGGTACAACCACAAAAGAACAATTAGGAGAAATGGTAGATAAGGAGAATCAAATACCAACGAGAGAAGAAAAACAAGATACTTATGGAGAAGCTAGTGAAGATTTCAGTTTGATGGACACAGGGAATTTTATAAGTGATGTAATTCGAGCAACTAGTAAGAGTGATTTTGCGTTGTTTATGGACAATGGAAAAGATGGATTGTACAGTGGAAAAGGCGTTTCAGCTAAGTTTTATAAAGGTAGTATAACGGAAATAGATATGCAAAGAGTTATGCCTGACTATAAATCTGGTGAAAAAGGAGAACTTTGGAAGATCACAATGACTGGTGAAAATTTAATGAAGACATTGGAATATTCTATGTCAATTAACAATATAACTGGTTGGTTCTACTATTTCTCTGGACTAAAGGTAACGTTTGATCCTACAGCGGATCCTGGTTCTAGAATCAAAAGCATCAAAACTAGTGATGGTGAGAAAATCATAAAGGATAAGGAATATAGTATTGCAGTTATGGAAGAAAGTGTACCAAATGAATATATTATATCTTGTGAGAAGACAGGGATCCTTATAAAAGATTTGCTAATACAAGAAATTCAAGAAAAGAAAACGATTAGTCCATCAAATGATGGTAGATTCACCATAAAAAAAGGATAATATGC
>JAVWJF010000302.1:0-2852 GCA_036639195.1 Longicatena sp. | reverse complement strand
AAAATGTTTTTAATCGATCCACAATATGCAAAAAAAGCCTTTGAAAACATTAAAGTTCCAGCAGGAAGAAACGAGATACTTGAGATAAATGGTCATGCATGTACCTTAAACTTAATAAAAAATCCCACAGGCGCCAATGAAGTTATGAAGGTTATTGAAGAAGATGAAAGTGAAAAAACAATCTTACTTGTGTTGAATGATAACGACCAAGATGGTACTGATATCTCTTGGATTTATGATACATTTTTTGAAAAATTATTGAATCAACGTACCAAACATATCATTGTTTCTGGCACTCGTTGTTACGATATGGCATTACGTTTGAAATACAGTGGATATGAAGAAACTATCGAATTACATGAGTCCTTACAAGATGCGGTCACAAGTTTATTGAACGCAAATGGAACGATGTACGCGATTGCTACTTATACAGCTTTACAGCCAGTCAGAAACTTGATTGTTGCGAATGTGAAATAAGAAAGAGGTCTTTCTATGAATATAAAAGTATGTTGGATGTATCATGACATCATGGATTTATATGGTGATAAAGGAAATATGATGGTACTACGTAGACGTTGTGAAATGCGTGGGATCGATATCACAATTGACACCTTATCCATTGGTGATGAATGTGACTTATCACAATATGATTTATTATTTTTAGGCGGAGGCGCTGATAAGGAACAAATGATTCTTATTGATGATTTACTAAAACGTAAAGACAATATTAAGCAAGCTATGGATCAAGGTAGTTTTGCATTGTTGATTTGTGGTGGCTATCAATTGTTTGGTCAATACTATATCAATGCGGATAATGAAAAAATTGAAGGTTTGAAATTCTTCGATTATTATACAGATACAGGATGCAATGGTACACGATGTATCGGCAATATAGCCATTCGTTGCAAATTAGACGGCCATGATATTACTGCAGTTGGCTTTGAAAACCATGGTGGACAGACAATGAACGTAACAACTCCATTAGGAGAAGTGTTGAGTGGTTGTGGGAATAGTTTCGATGCAAAAAGGGAAGGGTTCTATAATGGTCAAGTTCTAGCAACCTATATGCATGGGCCATTACTTCCTAAAAATCCTGAAATTGCAGATTTTGTAATTTATAAGAGCTTAAAGAAAAGAAATCCAGAATTCAACTTTGAAGATTTGACACCACTAGATGATGAATTAGAAAACAAAGCTAAGATTCATATGCTTAAAAGAATGGGTATTCAATGATAGATAAGAGAGTGTGAGCCTTAGCGCAATACATACTCTCTTTTTATATCGCTAAATATGGATTTCTTTAAATTACATAATACACATTATGCGAAGTAATATGTGTATTATGTAATTTGTACTACTATAAAGAAAAACCGCTAATCATTGTAATTGGCAGTTTCTTTGAAGGATGAGTTACATTATATGCTTAATTGTTCTCTGTGTTCTTTTTCATCTCCTGATATATCCTTTTAAGATAAAAAACGCAGTCGATTGCACATAGCAGTAATGCTATCTGCATGATAAATGAAATTATTCCCACAAAACCCACCATAACTTTTCGCTCCTTTCTATAGATACCTTTATATACAAATTATAAGTACAAATGACCTTAACGTCAATGAGATGGAGTGATAATTAAAAAAAATAAAATAAAGTGCAATATAATCTGTGTTTTCTTTCGTTTTTTTTATATCTTACTAAAATGATCATAAAAAAAGATCATAACATGTAGTTACAATCTCTTTTGTATTATGATCTCTCTAAATCAACAGTCTTATTTAACTGCGTCTTTCAAGGCTTTAGCAGCTTTGAATTTTGGAGCTTTTGAAGCAGCGATTTGAAGTGGTTCTTTCGTAGCAGGATTGATTCCCATACGAGCTGGACGCTCGCTAATTTCGAATTTACCAAATCCAGAAATATCAGCTTTTCCGCCTTTAGCTAAGATAGCAGCGATTTCTTCGAAGACAGTATCTACAGCAACTGTAGCGTCTTTCTTAGTAATATCCAATTTTTCTGAAACACTTTCAACTAATGCTTTTTTGTTTAAAATTTCACTCATGTTATTTACCTCCAACATACTTATATAATACCATTATTAGGCGTATATTTCAATATAAATAAGGTAAAAAACAACAATTTAACAAAAAGTTAAGCGCTTTTATAATACGATTGCAATTACATTTCCTTTTCCTTTATTTACGAGCTTTGTAAGGATATCTTGTAGCTTCATACGGGCTGCTTCAGGAATCATAGAAAGTTTTGCATTTAATCCATCACGAATCAAATCTGAAAGTTTTCTTCCAAAAATTTCACTGTCCCAAATCCCCTGTTCATTGCTTTCTTCATCACGTAATAAATAACGAATTAGTTCTTCACTTTGTTCTTTTGAACCAATGATAGGTTCAAAACAGCTTTCTACATCTACTTTGATCATATGAATGCTTGGCGCGATTGCTTTTAAACGTACACCATAACGATTCCCCTGTTTGATGATTTCTGGTTTACTTAATTCTATATCTTGAAGAGATGCACTTGCAAAGCCATACCCAGTTTGTTTCACCATTTTAAGTGCACTAGATACTGCGTCATATTCCTTTTTAGCTTTGCTATAATCTTGCATTAGTGAAATAAGTTGAGCTTTATCATGGATATCACTACCAATAATTTCTTTAAGAATTTCATTATACAATCCTTGACGTACAGTGATATCAACGTTTACAATTCCCTCTCCAGTATCAATAGAGGCAAGATTACTACTTTCAATATATTCATTTTCATCAAGAACACCGTTGATATTTTTCACTTCGCGTAAACGTTCTACACTTGCCATACTGTTTTGGATGGTCTCATTGAAA
>JAVWJF010000301.1:0-2855 GCA_036639195.1 Longicatena sp. | reverse complement strand
ACTTTGCATGATGAATGTGTGCTAGGTATACGATTTGACGAATGTTTTCTTCTGTATCATTGATAAATGGTAAAAGCGGCATAAATAGGATTCCTGCATAAATCCCATGCTCATGCATCGCATTGAATATTTTAAAGCGCTCAGAACTTAATGGTGCATTGGGTTCAATAATCTTACCAAGCTCATCATCTGCACACGTAATCGTAACTTTAATGATGCTAGGATATTGTCTAGCAATATGGGCAATCAAATCAATATCTCGTAGTATTAAAGTACTCTTGGTATCAATACCAATACCAAATCCATATTTATCAATCAGCTGTAAAGCACCTCGTGTGATCTCTTTTTCTTTTTCAAAAGAGTTGTAGGTGTCTGACATTGCGCCAATACCTATAGTTCCTTTTCTGCGCTTTCGAGATAGTTCTTTTTCTAATAGTTCTAGTTCATTCTCTTTTCCTCGTACAATATCAAAGTTTTCCACTTGATAACATGCACTTCTAGAATCGCAGTAGATACACCCATGGTTACAGCCTTTATATAAATTCATATTGAAATCCATTCCAAACCAAGAGAACTTTTGATAACCATTTTGAATAGAGGTCCCACCTTGTAGAAGACTTTTGGCTTTGATATATTGGAACTCTGGTTTCTCTTTAATTAGGATTGGTACATATAATTCGATAATAGAGTCTTCTCGATTGAAGTGAAAATCACTTGTATACTTTTCATAGTATTGAATAGTACCTATTTTTCGTGTTAGTTTTGAACTAGGTAAAATATCTTCGAATAATATCCGAATACTTTCACTTAGATGTTTCATATCCCCTCGATGAATATATTTTAAATAATGTCCTCTTGGAATATGATATAAACGAAAGGTAATAGGATAGTTTTCTTTTGATGGAATTCCACATATATAATGTAGCTGTTCATCTTCTCGATGGGTAATGCCATATTTCACAAATTCCATCCCTTGTGTTAAGTGATAAGTTTTGATATCTTGTTGGAAAGAACGCCAAAAGGAAGTCGCAATCTTTTCATTTTCCACAAGAGAAGTTGTTAGTTTTTTGCTTTTTGTCAAAACAAAAATATCATCGATAAAACATACTTCATAGTTATTCTCCATAAACTAGTCCTCGTAATTCGCCAAGGCTTGTCGATAACGATGTATCAATTCTTCTTTTAGAAAAGCGGGTTCCATAATTTGTATACCTGATCCATAGCCCAAGAAATAGCTATACCCCCATTCACCTGGTGGAAAAGCAATTTTAAGGAGTAAGGAACCATCTTCTTGTTTTGTATAGTGCTCAGGGGTATATTCATCATAAATGCGATAGGAAAGAGAAGCATCTACTTTTGCGACAATGTGGATATAGTCTTTTTTATCATGATGATACATCGCCTCAACATCTTCTTCAATAATTTCATGGGTAGAATCTTTCATAGATTTCTCTATGTGTTCCATTCGCAATAATTTAAACATCCGTTGATCATTGCTATCTAAACAATAGGCAATAAGATACCAACTTTGTCCTTTGAACATCAAACGTAAGGGTTCAACTTCACGTACTTTGCATGTTCCATAGGAATTATAGTAGGTGAATGTCACAACTTTTCGTTGTAAGATTGCATCCTTTAAAATTTTAAAGTAGGAACTATTATTTGTTAGGCCTCCCCAATCACTAAAATATACATCAATCCAAATGACTTGTTCTTTTGAAATTGAGCAGATAGTTTGGTAAGAAGGGAAGATACATCGCTTTGATCTGCCATATGATAACTTTGCAAAGCCGATAAAAGGTGCTGTTGTTCTTCATCGTTTAATAACGATTTGGACAAGGTATAATCTTCCATTAGAAAGATACCGCCATTGTTTCCTTTGTTTGTATATAACGGGATTCCTGCCATGGATAAGGCATCAAGATCTCGATAGATGGTACGCGTACTTACTTCAAAGTGCTCTGCCAATTCTTTGGCAGTAACGCGCTTCTTTTGTAATAGGATGTATGTAATTTCAAACAATCGTTGTATTTGCATAAGAATTCCTCCTGTTGTCTTTATTGTATCAAAGTTAATATGACAAGTACATGTCATATTACAACACTTTTCTTTTATAAAGGTTGGTGTTATCATAAATAGGAAAGAAGGATGATGAATATGAATGAAGCAATTATAAAAAACAAAATCATAGAATATGCAGAGAATATGTTACAACCAAGTCTTGTGGAAGATGCGAACATGCAAGATAGCATTACAGATGAACATGGAACTACAAATGTTTGGTTGGTAGAATGTGATACAGGGGAAGAATACTTTGTGTTAGAAGGCGATATGCCTAGTAATATCTTCAAGAAAAGTGGTATTTACACAAGCAGTGAACAAGTATATGAAGCTTATCTGGATGTTTTCGAAGAAGGAGAAAAGAAGGAGTCATCCATCGATCGTTTTACTTATCTATAGCGTTATCTTACTTTATATCAATTATGTATGATATAATTATCATAATTAGATATCAGAATTGTCGATATGATAATAAGGAAGAGGTGCATATATATGAAAATTGCTATTTTAACAGATAGTGGTTGTGCTTTATCACCAAAAGAAGGACTAGAAAAAGGAATTTACATTCTACCTTTGCAGGTGGTGGATGGGGATCAGACATTTCGAGATAGTGTAGAAATTACGACGGAAGATTTGTACGAGCGATTACGTAAAAATCATACGCCCAAGACAAGTTTACCAATCCTAAGCGATATTAAAGAAACAATTGATAACATAAAAGAGGCGGGTTTTGATGAGATTATCGCATTGCCTTTATCTTCAGGTTTATCTAGTACGTTTAACTCTATCCGTGT
>JAVWJF010000300.1:0-2858 GCA_036639195.1 Longicatena sp. | reverse complement strand
CCATAACGATCCTGGATTCAAAACATGAACGCCCTCACAGATTTCATAGAATGCAACATGTGTATGTCCAAAACAAACAATATCACATTGTAATTCTTTCGCTTTTTGTGCCATACTCTCTACTCTATGAGAATATACAAATTGATGCGAATGAACCACATAAATTCTATGTCCACCTAATTCGAGAATGCGCTCTTGAGGGTAATCAAAAAACATATCATTATTACCACTCACGCTCACTAATTGAGGAAACGTCGATGGTGCGGTTTCAATATCACCACAGTGAATATAGGCATCAGCGTTTGGATACTTTTGTAATACATCCGCCAATACTTCATCTTTCCCATGACTGTCACTTACAACGATTATTTTCATCTTACCACCAGTATTATAATACCAAAAAATGAAGCGTATGAAAAGCATTTTCTTATTATGAAAAAATTTACATTAAAATGTCACTTCGTTATACATCAGTTCATATTTCGAAACAGCTTCTGCCTTTTGGCTTTTTGGTGTTACTACAACACCATCTACACGTACTTCTACACGCTGTATTCCCTCAAGAGTCGCAAGTGATAACACCAACGTATCGTACACATTTTGTTTCACACTGGCATCACTGGATAAGATATTCTTATTCAACTCTACACACAACGTTCCATCTTGCATCTTAAAATCTTTTACTTCGATATCATCTGCATATAGCGGTTGTAGCAGTTCACTAGAAGCACTAATATCCGTGATGATTGAATTCACATGCGCACTCAAAGAATCTCCACTTACTTGAATACGCCGACTTCTTGGGACAAGATATTCATTGCCTTCGATTTTCTTCGTTGCGAAGACAGTAATGGAAGTAGAATCATGAAGACTACTTGCGCTCGTTTCAAAATGATTGATGCCAATACTTCGATTTAATACCTCTGGTATGGGTGTATTTGCCACTGGCATACTTGTCAGTGGTTGATCGTTTAGAAATAGTTTAACTTGTTCAATGTCATGAAACTGTGTACTTCCCCAAGTAATTGCTTCTAACACCCTAAGCTCGTCTTCAGCTTTATAATTTTTAAAGCTATCATCCAGATATAAAGAAGCAATCCCCTTTTGAACGATTACTCGTTGCAGTGTACACTCCTTTTGAAAGAGTGGTAAAAAACCCTTCACGCTTTGTTTCCCACTCATATAAGAAAACATAAGCTGTAGTTTTTCATCTTCGCTTAATTCTTCACTAACAGGTATGGATAAAGGAATTAAAGTACGATCTTCATCTTTCAAGTAAATTTGCATATGCGTACCTTCTTTTTGCGTACTCACAACACGAACACTATCCTGCGAAGAAGAAAAGTGAATGGAAAGATACGTAATCAACGCAATACAACCAAATAAAAAAGCAATCTGTTTTTTAAACTTATACATATTGTCACCTCTACCAAACTCTATGCCAGAAGGAAAAGAAAAAGAACAAATCTAAGATTCGCTCTTTCATTCATATTTACTAAAGTTAACTTCATTTAAAACCAAGTTTTTATCATGAATCTCTTTTGCCATTTCTCGCCCTACATAGCGAAGAGTATATGCTTGATAATACTTTCCGGTTGTTTCTTCTTCGCCTTTTGGATAACGAAGAATGAATCCATACTTATAGGCATTATCTTTCAACCATATTTCTTGTTCACGTTCTTGTTCACTTACGTTTTCTTGGGTTTCTTCATTCGAATCCACTTCATCATTTGTATCTTTCTCATCCGTTTTATTGCCATTTACTTCTGGTTTCATTTCATTTGGTAATAATTGTATAGTATATCCCAATTGATATTCACTGTGACCTGGATAATCCCAATACATCGTCAATCCCTTTTCTTTATAAACTTCTTGCGCAATATCATATAAATTTACTTGATCTTCATAAGAAAGATAACCCGCAACAATACTCATATTTCCGCATGTTATCCCATTGATATCTTCTGCAGCTGTACATAATTGCTGTAACGGTGCAAGAACTTCTTCCTTGATTAAGACATCCTTCGCTCCTTTCACAATGCTTCTATGTGGTAGCGTTCCAACAGATACTAAATTACTAGGTTCATATGTATAAACAGTTTGTTTATTTCCAATCAATGTGTACATATAAGAAGGATTAGGCAATAGTATGGTACCATTTTGATATTGATCTCCTTCATCATAGAAACGAATCAACGAGTTAAAAGAATAGTTCGTAATCGTTTCTCCTAATGTAGAGTAACTTAACTGATTTTTATACTTATTGATAAAGCGAACAATGAAATCTTTTGTAATATTTTCAGTTTGTGTATGGTAAGCCCTGTCATACCATAACGTATTGGCAATATCAAACCCTTCGATTTCAATATAGGGAAGAAACTCATCTGGTTCAATCTTCTGTGAAATTAACATATTAATACCATCGGTATTCAAATACTTCAAAACAAGTGCGCGTTGTTTCTCACTTAGTTCATGAGGATAGCGTGCCAATTCATCATAGTGCTGATTCATAACGAAATAGCATAGAGAAAATAGCCCTACTAAAACAATTACAAATAGACTACGTTTCACTTTCATATTCAACACCTCGCTTATCATTATAGCATACAACGTTACCGTAGACTATCCCGCTTTTCCATCATTTTTGTAAGTTTTTTTAACATAAATACAAAGTAAGAAGCGCTGCTTTGTATATCGTAATCTCACAAAGTAAATATTGTCTATCTTATGGTTCAATGGAACCTTAGATAGTGAACCTAACCCAACCCCTCGAAATATCAACTCTTTATTCCCTATCAAACAATGATACTCATGATTCCCCTTAGGATGCCTAGAAAACCGTAATATAGCTAGCATAA
>JAVWJF010000299.1:0-2862 GCA_036639195.1 Longicatena sp. | reverse complement strand
TTATTTCCGTCTAAATGTAATAAATAATACCCAGTCGGTAAGATGCCGTTGACTGATTCCCATACTACTTTGCTCCTACGGGTCCACATATCTCTGTAGTCGCGTCCTAACATATTGGTCTTGATATAAACATATCCGTCTGATTTTACTGCTTCATAACCAAGCGGTAAAGTATTAACAGATTGTTGTCCTTTTTTAAATGATGTTTTATTACCACCAACATTAAACATACCTTTTGTTCCTTTATTGATTGGTTCACGTCCTTTTTTAAACGATGCGTCAACACCGTTTGTTAGTTTGTGATTCCCCATGAATGCTTTAATTTTTTTAGGAGTAATATCTAATTCAAAGCGAGCATTAAACAATTTCGTAAGCTCTATACTCGTAATTCCTTTAACATGATCATAAATAAATTGTTTTTGTTCATTGGTATATTTATGATACATTCTTTTTCTCTAACATTTCTGGCAAAGAAACAATTTTATTACCATGTTCTATTTTTAGTTTTTCAGCATCTAAACTAAGTGCTGCATTATCATCAATGTTTTTTGCAATACTTGCGACTGCCTTCGCTCTTTTGATTTCTTGTAATAATTCTTCACTTGTCAGATCATCATCATTTAGACGTTCTAAGATTTCAAACAAGTGATTATTTAAATCGATTGATTTATTTTTCATAACGTAATCTCCTTCAGTGCTTTTTTATCATGCTCCGTTTTACCAATGCTTGATGGGAGAGGCACATGACTAATCTTAAGCGCCTCCATCAAAGCGTTCTGTGATACATCCTTCTTATCAAGTGACTTTAACATATCCTCATCAATCGTATCTTTAGCGATGATATGATAAATTCTGACTGACTCTTTTTGTCCTTGTCGGTTCAGTCGTGCATTTGCTTGCTGGTAAAGCTCCAAGTTCCAATTTGGAAGAGTATACCAAATGATGATGCTTCCGCCATCTTGGAGGTTGAGACCATGCCCAACAGACGCAGGATGCACAAGCAATAAATCAATCTTACCAGCATTCCAATCCTCAACATCTTGTGGAGTCTTTATCGTGCGCACATTCAAATTAGCAAAACGTTTCAGGATACGCCCATAATCAAATTTAAAATAATAATAAACTATAACTGGTTGTCCATTAGCCGCCTCTACAAGGTCCTCTAAGGCATCCAGTTTACAATCATGTATTTGTATGACCTCATAGTTTTCATCGTACACAGCACCTGCAGTAAACTGTAGTAGCTTATTTGTGACAACTCCTGCATTTGCACCAGTAATAACTCCGTTATCACTTAGTTCTATTATCTTTTCGTTTTTAAATCTCCTGTATTGATATTTAACTTTAATAGGCAACTCAATTTCATAATTAAGGTATTGACACTCGGGGACTTCGAGCCAATCTTCCACTTTCAAGCTCATACAAATATCGCTGATGTCATCATAGATTCGTCGTTCTGCATTTGGTTGCAATAACCAATCATAAACAACCATCCCATTTCTTCTTCCAGGTACAAGATATCGGTTACGAAATATCGTTAAGGTTTTGCCTAAACGCTCACCTGCATCCATCAAATAAAGTTGACTCCATAGGTCAGGTAAACCTTTTGGTGTTGGTGTTCCTGTGAGTCCAATAAAACGATCAACAAGTGGCATCACCTTTTTTAGGGCTTTAAATCTTTTCGATGATGGATTTTTAAAACTACTTAGTTCATCTACTACAACCATATCAAAAGGCCAGTCCGAACGATAGTAATCCACTAACCAAACTACATTCTCACGATTGATTAAATAGATATCCGCTTCCTGCATTAACGCCTGCACTCTTTGTTTTGAAGTGCCTAAGACCTTGCTGAACGTTAAGTCTTGGGTATGCCTCCATTTATGTATCTCACTTGGCCAAGTACTGTCTGCCACACGTATGGGGGCCACAATCAAAACCTTACTGACCTTGAAGTAATCATAAATCAAGTCATGTATAGCGGTAAGTGTGACGGAAGTCTTACCCATTCCCATTGGAAGAAACAATCCGGATTTTGGATGATCCATCACCCAGTTAATCGAAGTCTGTTGATAAATGTGAGGTACAAACTCGCTAGCCATGGATGCCTGCGCTTAAAATGCTATCTCGTTGTTTTTTAGTTAATTTTGAAAACGCCGATAACTTAATAACTAAACATCTTTCATTATTTGCCACAATCAAATACCTCTCATTTTCATCGACTCTCACTTGTTGCTCATGTCCCTCTTCGTTGTATCCTGCACCAGAAAGATAGTGCTTAGACTCTTCTATGAAATCATCCCAATTACGCATCAGGTAAAATACCCTTCATCATATATCCGATAAGTTCATCCACCTGCTCTTTGTTTTTTATAACATAGGCCTTCATCCCCTGATTAATGAGTTGCCCTATTCTCCAAGCTTGCATATCTGATATTTTTCCACCTTTGGGTCTCTTGAGTTCCACGAAGCATATCAGATTATTTAAAACTACAATTCGATCAGGCACTCCTGCATTGCCTGGTGAAGTAAACTTCCAAGCTAAGCCGCCCAAATTATTCACACGATCAATTAAATGATTCTCGACTTGCTTCTCTGGTTCACAATTTGTTCTGCTTTTCCAACTTGCCATAGTATCTACCTCCTAAATTTGTCTCGCGCGTACGCGAGCGGGCGCGCAGGCACGTGTATATGTGCGTATATGTGTGTATATGTGGTATAAATATCAATATCTCTAATATACTAATAATTCTTTGTTGACATGGTTGACAATTAGCGTTTAACCCTTTGTTTATCAGCCTTAGTTGTGTCAACTAAGATTTTAAAACTTGATTGACACTTGGTTGACATGGTTGACTTTTC
>JAVWJF010000298.1:0-2889 GCA_036639195.1 Longicatena sp. | reverse complement strand
AATTCCTAAATCACGTACTTGTTGTGCAGTAGTAACTGGCTCATCTAAGATGACCATCATATTTGCTTCTTCACGAACATCACTTCTTGCTTCATCAAACACATGTGTAGAATGTGCTTTGCATACCAGCAATCCTGTATAGAAACGATCATCCCTTGTATGAATGTGCACACTACATCCTTCACAGTTATTATAATTGACACCACCCAAATTTCTTAGTTCAAGAGTACCATTATCACAGATATGACGTACCATAAGACCTATTGTATCTAAGTGAGCTCCTACACAAATCGTTTTGCTAGTATCTTTTCCTTCTACTTTTATATAAGCAGTTCGCTTACGATCATAGCTTACTTCATAGCCGTATTGGTGTGCTAATTCTTCAAATACTGGTTGAATTTGTTCATAATACCCAACAGGACTAGGTGTTTCAATTAACTTTCTTGTAACGTATTCAATCGTTTCTTTTTTGATATTTGTATTCATAAATAACCTCCAATAATATACTTATTGTATCATAATCAAAGGGGAATTATATATCTTTTAGTTTTCTTTTCGTTTGTAATGAAATGATGATTGATAAGATGCTTGCGATAAAGATAATGAAAAACTGTTGATCTGAAAATACTTCAAAAAAGTAACCGTAAAGGGATTGACCAATTGGATAAGAACACATCACAATCATTGTGACAAAGGAACTTACTTTTCCTAAGAGATGTTCAGGTGTTGCTTGTTGTAGATAGGTTTGTGCTAAAATATTAAATATAGCCGCAAATGCCATAGAAAGCACACTTGCAAATAAGACAAGAGCATAGCTCATATAGGCACTATCTTTAAAAAGTAATGCGACACCAATCAAAGAAATTGCAATACTTCCAAATAATAAAAATTTATAAGATTCTTTTATGGTTGTTTTTTTGAAGAAAACAGATAATGCAATACTACCAACGATAGAACCTATCGCAATACTTGCCTCTAACCAACCGTAGAAAATAGGAGGTAATTGTAAGGTGATATTGGATATAACTGGAAGACCAACCGTAAGTAGGCTTGATAAAACCATGTTTAACAATGCAAGAATAATCAATAAACCAAAGAGTGTAGGCTTTACTTTCATGATGAAATGCATACCTTCTTTTATATCTGATAAAGATGTTTTGATGACGTTTTCTTTACGTTCCATTCTTTGATAAGGTATTTTCATAATGCATTCAATGATTGCAGAGAAAAAGAAGCTCCCGGCCGCAATCCATAATAAATTGGGGAAAGGAATGAAGGAAAATAAAATTCCTCCTAGGATGGGTCCTAATAAGGTAGATAATGCGTTGATTTGCACAACCAATCCATTGGCAGTAACAAGTTCATTGCTCTCTACTAATAAGGGTACACTAGATTGCACAGATGGTTGATAACATGCTTGAATGATAGATAATAAAATCATTACTGTTGCGATGATAAAAATAGGGACATTTCCTTGTAAGGCAAATAGAGAGAATCCAAAAATAATCGCAGATGTAATAAAATCCAATACCAACATGATATGTTTACGAGACACACGATCCGCTAGAATTCCACCAATAGGGGACAACAAGATTGTTGGAAGGATAGAAATGGAGAGAATTGTCGCAAAGATTGCGGCGGAGCCACTCTCTTCAAGAATATACAAAGAAATAGAAAAACGTAGTATAGAATTACCAAATAGAGAAATGATTTGTCCTAAAATCATAAGTGAGAAATTGCGGTTTTTTAATAGTTTCATAATTGTTCCCTTTCTTATAATACCGAACGACGGTATGTATATTGGTTTAAATAAACTACCACTAGGGTAGTATTAAACAGCTTTTGCTAAGCGATCGAAGTATTCAAACGCTAATTGTTCTACATGATCATTGATAACAGGTAGTCCAATGGCATCAGTGAAATATCTTAGATAATGAATCTTCGTTTTTAAATCTTCTGGGGAAAATCCAGTAATAGGGGAAAGTACCCAATAATTCACAAGCATCAAGACAACTTGAGCAAGACATTTTGCATCTTGTTTACGAATACTTCCATCAGCCATTCCTTCTTCAAGCATGCCCATAATCGCCAATGGATTCTCAGTTAAGTTATTTTTCATATCCATCATAAAGAACTTAGGATCTTTCCAAATGTTAATGGTGAGTACATCCATATCTGCTTTGCTTTGGTTAGAAAGTTGCAATACAAAGATTTCACGAATTTTTTCTAATCCTGTTAAATCATCTCGTTCTTTAATATTGCCAAACATCGCATGATCGTTATAGTAATGATTTCCTAGAGCTAATAAAATTTCTTCTTTGCTTTTGAAGTGATGATATATAGCACCTTTGGACATACCTAGATCATGTACAATATCTTGAATGGTTGTTTGTTCATATCCTTTTTCTGAAAATAATCGAAGACTTGTGTCCAGTATTTTCTTTATCGTTTGTTCTGGATATTTATTTCTTGCCATGGCGCCTCCATTACATACATACGTTCGGTATGTATAAAATATAACATAGTAAAATAGCGTTGTAAAGGAAAGAATATAGGAAAGTTGTAAATAATTAACGCGCACCAAAGCTTTTACTACACGGAGATAGAAAAATATGGTACAATGATGCTTGAAAAAAGGAGATTTTATGCTAAAATTATTTACCCCTAACTATTATATACATAACTATAGCGCATTGCGTGTACAATATCTTTTAGATCATGGTATTCAAGTGTTGCTATGCGATATCGACAATACATTAGTACCACACGATGTTGCACAGCCAGATGAGGATGTTTTGAGATTCTTGAAAGCTATTCAAGAGGCAGGTATTCAGGTTATTTTTATAAGTAATAATGTAGAAGAGCGTGTGCATGTATTTGCGAAAGGAT
>JAVWJF010000297.1:0-2903 GCA_036639195.1 Longicatena sp. | reverse complement strand
ATTCGAAGACGCATCAACCATTCCTCATAATACGCACTTTGATATTGCATAAAATCCGTGTAAGAGATAACGCGTTCTTCTAATTCCTCTATAAACTTCACAAATTCTTTATTAATCGCAACCATTTTATCATCATGAATGATATCGATTTTGCTCACTTCACATAATGAATTTGCCAAGATTTTCGCACATTCCCCATGTAACAATTCCCCTTGTTCCATTGGAAGCTTTACAAAACTTGTATTTAACCAATAATTATCAACTAAATAATTCTTGATAACACTTAAAAACAATGTGAAATCTTCAAGATTGTTTCCTGGTTCAATCGCAAACAACATCTTAAAGAAAACAAACCAGTCGTAGTCTTTATTCAATACAGAAATCAAGTGTTGTCCTAAAATATGAATGAAGATATCCTGTGAAGCGAAGGCTCCTTCCATTTCAATTTCATTCTCAAAATCCATAGTAACAGAATTCATCTTGCGGAATGTTCGAAACAATGTTGAAATACGATCGTTATTTCCTCCATCATAGCGAATATCTTTGATGAAAATATAATGTCCTAATATCGTAGAAGTTTTCTTTAAATTCATTGTAAAACCAATGGACTCATTCATCTTCAACGCAAATAAATCATTGATTGCCTTTGATATCAACTGTTCAAAACTATTCTCAGTAATTCCCGAATCATTTTGCGCAGCTGTTTGCATTTGATCGTATATGATCTTCAATTGTCGATCCGTAATTGTTAGATTTGCTTTAATAGATGCTAATAAGTCCTTCATAAAATCATCGTATACATAATAATTTGTATTCTTATATACCAATTTATGTTCAATTTCACCCCAGAACGAATGCACTAGTGCTTTAATTTGCACTTCTACATTGATTTTTTGTCCCTCTTTTAAATAGTATCCATCAATGCGATAAATCGCAAACCCATTCTTTTGTATTTGAGGCTGTCTTGAATCACAATCCAAAAAGAAATTTGGATTGCTAGGATGACTATAAAATCCATCACTACTATTCCTTACATTTAGTTTGTCACGTAAAAAATTCAGCACATGAAATTCATCTTCGATGAAACGACATTCAATAATGAATCCAATCAAATCACTAAGATTATCCAATATCTCTTGCGCACTATCATTTTCCGCATAGAAGCGATTACGTATAATTTTTTCTCGCAAGCTCTCTTTTGATTTCACACGTGAATTGATATCCACAATCATATCCTGTTGTTCTAAAAGATCCATAAGATAATCTTCAATATCATTTTCCGCTGTATGATATAGCGTATTATTTTGTTCTAACAGTTGTAATGTTTCGTCGATTGTATCAAATACTTTTAATCGCATAAAACATTCTCCTTCCTCGCCTCAATATAAGCTTTTGCAGATTCTTTATCACAATGAAGTTGCTCCACTAACGCTTCCGCATTTTGAAATTTCTTTTCTTCTCTTATATAATGACAAAATTTAAACACAACATTTTTATTGTACAAATCACCTTCAAAATCTAATAAATGTGCTTCAATGGATGTGTTTTCTTGAAAATTATAGGTAGGATTGTGGCCAATATTTAATATAGCCGCATGCCATATTCCATCTACTTTCACACCGCCTACATATACTCCTTGTTTGGGTATAACATAAAGATCTTTCAATTGAAGATTTGCTGTTGGAAATCCAAACTTTCTTCCCATCTGAGATCCTTTTTTCACATACCCACTCATCGTATAATATCGCCCCATAAATTGAGCCGCCTTTTCTACATCTCCAAGTTCTATTAATTCCTCAATTCTTGAAGAACCAATCTTCTTGTGTTCACTACTCACTTCTTCTACTACATCAATCTGAAAGTTTGTTTGTGAGCGAAGTGTATCCACACTTCCTTGCCCTTTTGAAGCATAATGGAAATCATATCCACACACCAATGTCTTTAAATGTAATGGTTTTAAAACTCGTTCATGAAACTGTTCAACGCTTAAATTTTGCATTTCTTCTTCAAAACGTAAAATAATCCAATTTCGTATACCTAATTGTTCTCCAATTTCAATACGTTCACGCATAGGTGTAATATGAGGAATATTATCCAAATGTTTAATAATAGTCCAAGGGTCTGGATCAAAAGTTATCAAAGAAGGTACGCTTCCATCTTCTTTTGTATGATTCAAGACTCTTTCAATTAATTTTTGATGTCCTAAATGTAACCCATCAAAATACCCAATGCAAGCCGTAATATCTTCATCAAATTGAATTGGTTGATGTAAATCAAAATAATGTATTTTCATATACTCACCTACCACAATCCACGCATACTACGAAACACGTTATGATGTTCACGTTCATAAATTGCGATTGGTTCTTCTTTATCCATAAGAACAACACGATTTTCATCCGTTTCTAAACGAATACGTTTTCCATGATAAACATCTAAAATAGGTTCATACTCCACCATCGGTAAATGATGTAGCACTTCTTTCATACCATGTAGTTGAAAGTTTCCTTTTTCAACATCTGCTAAACTTACGCAATCCTCAAGTTTGAATCTTCCTACACCTGTACGAACAAGAGAGGACATGCAACCTAAATTCCCTGTCTTACATGCGACATCCACACAAAGAGAGCGAATATAGGTACCACTACTACACGCAACTCTGAATTTTAAAGCATCCGCATCCAAAACTTCTAATTCATAGAATTCCACATCACGGAGTGGACGTTCGACTTCTTCATGAGCTCTTGCGTACTCATAAAGCTTTCTACCATTCACACGAATACTAGAAACCATTGGTGGAAGTTGTTTTTGTTTTCCTTGAAACGTATTCAACACTCCTTGTAAATTCTCGATTTTATGAACTGGCGCAGTTTCTAAAACTTCGCCTGATGTATCATCACTTA
>JAVWJF010000296.1:0-2906 GCA_036639195.1 Longicatena sp. | reverse complement strand
CATATCTCATTGAAATCAACGTATTTCCTGTTCAGTTTTCAAAGACCGATTTGTTTTCACTCTCGTTGAGTGCCTGTTAATAATACTATACTAATTGTTCTCTGTCAATAACTTTTTTAATATTTTTACTCAAAATTCGTATATAATTATTTCAATGTATTTAGAGGATATAAAAAGGATATCTCCCTCAGCCTATAAGCCTAAGATATCCTTTCACTTTATTATTTATAAAACCTCTGTATCGATTCTTTGTTCTTCCCTTTTACGCATCTTCTGTAACAGTTTTTTAAATTCAACTGCGAACAGAATCACTGTCGTTAAAATAGCCAACGTATCCGCGATTGGTTCTGCCAAGAAAACCGCCATCACTTTATCATCTATAAAACGTGGAAGAATATAAATCAAAGGTATCAAAACGATGATTTTGCGAAACATCGCTAAGAAAGCCGAAGTCTTCGCATTCCCTAATGCGATAAATGTCTGTTGGCATGCCAATTGCACACCCATGAGCGCAACCGCAGCCATGTAAACACGCAAAGCCCAAATGGTCAATTCCGCAAGTGCTGAATCATTTGTAAAGATGGATGTAAATATCTGTGGCGCTATCATTATGGAAGCCCACAATATAGAAGAATATGTAAAACAACTCACCAACAGTAGTTTAAACGTCTTTTTCACTCTATCCGCATTATTAGCACCATAGTTATAACTAATAATCGGTTGTGCACCTTGTGTGAATCCCATAAGCGGTAACATCGCAAACTGCATCACACTAGAAAGGATTGTCATCGCCCCTACCGCAAGGTCTCCTCCATAAGATAATAAAGAAGAGTTAAAGCAAAGAACCAGAACACTTTCTGTTGCCTGCATAATAAACGGCGCAACCCCCAATGCCATTGCAGGTGCTAAAACATGCCAATCAATTTTAAAGTTGGATACATGCAACTTGATAATAGTTTTCTTACCAGATAAGAAATACACTACCCATGCACAAGAAACACCTTGTGAAAGCACAGTTGCTAAAGCCGCTCCTTCCACACCCATATCCAATCCAAAAATCAGGATAGGATCTAGGATAATATTTGTAATGGCACCAATCACAACTGTCATCATACTCACCCTTGAAAATCCTTGTGCCGACACAAACGCGTTCATACCCAATGTAAGTTGTACAAATACGGTACCTAGCGCATAAATAAACAGATACTTTTCTGCATAAGGTAGCGTATTATCGCTCGCCCCAAACATACGCAATAAAGGCGTTTGAAACATCAGAACAATTACAGTAAGGATCACCGCCGTTATGACAAGTGCACTAAAACAATTTCCCAATATCTTTTCTGCACCTTCTTTATTATCTTTCCCAAGCATAATACTAGCCCTAGGCGCTCCTCCCATACTCACCAATGCAGCAAAAGCAGAAATCACCATAATAATTGGAAAACAAACACCAACTCCCGTCAATGCCTTTGCACCAACTTCCGCAATATGACCGATATACATACGGTCTACCATATTGTACAACGCATTTACAACTTGTGATGTAATTGCTGGTATCGCCAGCATCACAAATAATTTTCCAACTCTCTCTTTTCCTAAATCAACTTCATTACCAACCTTCAATTTCATTCCTTTTCCTCCAACATACTTTGCATATTTTTATTGATTTTCATCATTGTTTCTAATAGCACTTGCAACTCCTCATCTGAAACACCCTTCCTTAAGATTTGCGCAAGCGCGTTCTTTTGTTCTTTGATTTGTTGAACAACACCTTCACTATTATCCTTAAGGAATACATGCTTGATTCTTTTATCGCTCCTATCTTCTTTCACTTCTATCAATTCTCTCTTCATTAGAGATTCCACACTTCTAGCAATTAATCCTTTTGAAATATTCAAACAAAATGCTAACTCTTTTGCTGTATTGATTGTTTGATTATTCGATAGGAAAATCAAAATATCTATTTCACTTGGCGAAAATTCATAAGATGATAAAGATTGAAAACATAGCTTTCCATATACTTTTCGAATCATCGCAAATTGTTGCAGCATCGTTTCTACACTACTCTCTCTTGTTTCCATACGCCCTCCATTAGTTCACATGTAAACTAATATACCATATTTCCTTATCTTAGACAAGAATGTCATATCACCTTTTTCTTAAAATCATAAAATAAAAACAACAGATTTCCTCACGAATTTCTGTTGTTTTTCACTCTTTATCTATCGTTATAATACCACAAAAACGCCTTTTTTTCAAGAGTTGTAATGCATCCATACAAATGGTATTACTTATATATGAAGAAAGGAAGTACTCCATGAACCCACTCATTTTATACCAAAACACCCAACTCGAATTACAAGAAACAAAAAACACCTTAGCCATGCGGGGTATCTCATTATCGAAAGAAGACATCCTATCCCTACAACAAACTATACTTTTCATTTGTAAAAAGCTCCACTGGATTGAAACAGATCACTCAAAACTAAATCAAATACTCGATCCATTTCTAAATTCTCCCTATATGTCCACTAACAATTATTTAGATATCTTAAAAAATCTCATAATTTCATATTATGAAGTGCGCAGTCGTTATCATCGTTTCGTTGAAGATACAATGATTTTAGATGCCATGGAAATGATTTATATAAAACGTGGTGGAACTTTGGATATCTACTATGTTGAAAAAGTCTTACATCAAGTCCAACGTATGAGAGGTACGAAATGAATAAACAATACCTTAGTACTAACAAGCACACTCCTAAAGGAATCTACAACACAATTCTCTATGCATACGAACAAAACGAAATTTCAAGCAAACGTAAACAAGAACTCATATTGGAATATAGAAGGATACTAAACTTTCTTGTTCTATCCTATACACATGAGTGTAGTACATCATTAAG
>JAVWJF010000295.1:0-2939 GCA_036639195.1 Longicatena sp. | reverse complement strand
AAACACGTAATTTATTTTGGGATAGAGTAAGGAATTCTTTTTTCTTGATTGTATTTATAATGGGAAATTGTTATAATTTTCGTTAAGGAGTGATTCCATGAAGAAAATAGCATTGTTATGTGATTCTAGCGCTGATATCACAAAAGAAGAGGCACAACGTTTAGATATTCATGTAGTTCGTATGCCAATTGTTGTAAATGGTGTTGAATATATTGAGGAAGAGACTATCTTTGATGAAGATATTATTGAAGCAATCAACCAAAATAAACAGGTAAAGACCGCACAACCAATTATTGGTGACTTAACGAAGATGTGGGATGAATTATTAAAGACACATGATGAGGTGTTTTATATTCCTCTAACGAAATCATTAAGTGGTACTTGTCGTATTGCATTATCAATGGCAGAAGCGTATGAGGGGAAAGTTTGTGTTGTTGATTCTGAGTTTGTTTGTTATCCTATTATTCATATTCTCAAACATGCTCGAGCAATGTTTGAAAAAGGATATACATGCGCACAAGTAAAAGAAAAGATAGAGAAGGAATGTGATCTCTATGCCATATTAATTCCTGAAAATCTAACTTCCTTGAAGAATGGTGGAAGAATTTCTCCAGCAGCAGCTGCATTAGCAGGCCTATTGAAAATTCAACCCTTGTTGAAGGTAGAACATGGTTCTATAGATTTAGTCGATAAAGTACGTACTTTAAAGAAAGCTTATAAAGAGGGAATCCGTATTGTAATGGATGGAATCAATCCTGAAGATTATGATTGGATGATTATTGATGCCTATAATCAAGAAGTAAGTGATGAATTAAAAATATTGTTAGAGGAAGCTGTTGGACAACCCGTAGAACAACATAGATTTAAGGCGGTTATCATGTCACATACAGGTCCTGGTACCATTGGGTTTGGAAGAATTAAGAAAATGAAATATTAAAAAAAACAATAGACAACTATTGTTTTTTTATATCTTCATGAAACTGAATGCCTGCGCCTCCAGATTTTTTTACTTTATACATAGCTTGGTCTGCGACGCATATTAATTCTTCAGGATCATTACCATCTTCTGGATAGCAAGCAATCCCAATGCTTGTAGAACAATATACCTCTCCCTTAGACAGCTTCCAAGGCATTTGAAAACGATGCAAAATAGAATTACAGAGATTTTTGATATGTTCATGCGTGAAGTTCTCACCGCCAAGTACAGCAACAAATTCATCTCCACCATTACGATAGATGTTATCCTTTAATAAAGGAATTTCAAGGAGAAACTTACCTAATAAAACAAGGAATTCATCTCCAGCATCATGCCCATAATTATCGTTAATTGACTTAAAACCATCAATATCAAAGAAAAGAACATATCCCTTTTCATCTGGTGTTGCCTGTTTGATTCTGCGTGCACATTCTTCGATAAGCATTCTACGATTAGGTAGGTTGGTGAGTTCATCATAATTTGCCATATGATGAATAAGTGCTTCATACTTCTTGTTGTCTGTAATATCGGCACTACTTACGACATGTGCCATACGACCATCAATCCAGTGAAATGCAGAACTAAAGACTCGAAACCATGATCCATCAAAGGCTCGTTGATAATCCCATGTATATACTTTGGTAGGATTTCCATCTTCATCGATTAAATTCTTTTGGGGACAAAATTCACATTGTCCTTTTTGACCAGGGAACAAAACTTCCCAACATTTACGATTCATAAATTCTTTCGCTCCACCATAGGGTGCGGCCATGGATTTGTTTACATATAAAATGTCATGATTGTTAAAGTCATTCACATAGATATCAATGCCAGTATTATCAAGAATATCTTCTAATGAAGTGATGGCGAAGGAAACTTTATTTTCGTACATTCGATCTTTCACAAATTGAGAAAACAAAGTGATTTCCATTTTCAAGGAAGCAAGAGATGATGCATCTAGTTCAATATCTTCTTCACCAGTAGAACATGCGATAAAACCCAAAACTTGTTTATTCATATCTAGTATTGGATAGATTAGTAAAGTTGCACATCCGAAAATTTCTGACATCTTGGAATCAGAATGCCAAAGACATAGGGCATCTTGTTGATATGACTCAAGATAGTACTTTTGTAGTTCATGCAATGCGTAACTTTCTTTTGGTATATGAGTATCATCTTTTGTATGTTCTTTTAAATGAAATATATTAAATTGGCTTATTTCATAAATCATACCATGTTCAAAAGAGTGTTCATTACATAATAGGGTTAATAATTCAATGATTTTAGTGCTATCCCAGTCTTTTTGTAAAAGTTCTTCACAGAACCTATTCGCTAGCGATGTTTTGTTCATAGTTGTTTATGATAGTAAAAACTATCATATCCTCCTTCCTATGGATTTATAACTGCAAAAGTATATATGATATAAAGATAGACAGCTAATCTTTATAGTATTGTTTATTGATTATGCGTAATATTTAGTATGAATTGATAATAGTCATTCATATGATAGCATAATTTATAAAGAAAAGGTATAAGGAATTGTTAATATTCCCAGCAAATCAACCGAATTTCGAATAAAAAAGCCTTCAGATAATCATTATCTAAAGACTTTGTTTGTTCTATGGCGGAGAGCATGAGATTCGAACTCACGGTAGCTTTCACTACGCCACCTTTCCAAGATGGTGCCTTAAACCGCTCGGCCAACTCTCCAAGGTTACCTATATTATTTTACATACAATTTATGAAATGTCAATCAAAAGTGAATACTTCATATACACATTTATGTTCTTTATATTGTGAAATAATTAGAGGATTAGAAATTTATATAAAAAATTAAATTTTTTTTAGGATTTTATGAATATTATTTCGTATATAGATAGTAGGAGGTGATTTTGTCCTTTCTTGTCGCAACAGTTATAAAGGATAGAGAAAAAACATACGGTAGGATGAGGTGATTGTATGG
>JAVWJF010000294.1:0-2966 GCA_036639195.1 Longicatena sp. | reverse complement strand
ATAATTGATTGCCATAATCCCCATCGGTCCACATCCTCCAAGAATAATTAAATTACCATCTGCCTTGTTAGAATAAACTGGTTGATGCGTACCTGATACAGTATGTATGTTGGCATTGTAACCACCAATCACACAATATAGTGGTTCTACTACAGATACCTCAAAATAACTGTCTAGTTCCAATTCAAAGAAACACTTCTTTTCGATGACATCTCTCGGTACGATTGCATAGGTACAATCCCCTCCAAGATATTCATACGAATAACCTGGTGCTTCCATTTGATCTGGTATTCCAGGCAACAAAGCAAATCGCTTTCCAGCATGATACTCTTTCTGCCACATCTTGCCTACTTCCACAATATCTCCAGAGAACTCATGCCCAATGATTACTGGATGTTTGTTTACATCGTTTGGTACTCGGATATGTTCTGCACCTTGTGTTACTTCTTTGTAGGTTGACATACATAAACTATCACTCATAACCTTCACAAGGATTTCGTCCTCTTGAATACTTGGTAATTCAAATTCTTCTAATCGAATGTCATTTGCTCCATACAAACGCACTGCTTTTGTTTTCATATACAACACCTCTCTATGGGTTCAGTTTATCATTTCGCTTAATAAAGTAAATAGATGGCGGAAATGATGACAAATGATCAAAAAAAGATGAATATTTATCATATTTCAATCAATTTCTTTGATTAAACGAAGTTTTCGCTTATAATAAAGGTAGTATTGATCAACATCGAAAGGAGTCTCTTATGATAAGCGATGAGCGTAGAAAAAAGATTCTTGAACTCTTAGAACAACAACATTATATGAGTGTAGAAAAGCTTGCAAGAGCTATCTTTGTAAGCGAGCCAACCATACGGCGTGACCTAGCTCAACTTTCCAAAGAAGGTTCACTAAAACGTACACGAGGTGGAGCTTCCTTTGTGAATCCTGATACAGTAGATTGGCCTTTTAGTTTTCGAAAAAAAGAAAATATAGATGAAAAACGCAAAATTGCGCAACTTGCCATTAAACTGATTCACGATGGTGATAGTGTTTTCTTGGATAGCGGTAGTACTTGTTTTTGTCTTGCTCGTGAAATGGTGGAATTAAAGCACCTATCTGTACTCACTTATGGAGTAGATAATGCGAAAATCCTAGCAGCAAATGATACGATTAACTCTCAAATCACTTGTGGCTCTTATCAACTCCAACGTACAAGTATTTATGGATTTGGTACTGTGGATTATATCCGTAAATTTCATGCGAAATATGCATTTATTTCTTCCCCTGGTTTTCATCCGGAAAAAGGAATATTCAATTATGATCATAATGAAGCAGAATTAAAAACAGCTTTCTATGAAAATGCTGATTATACCATCGTGCTACTTGATCATAAAAAAATAGGGAAAAGTTTCCCTTACCTTGAATTAGCAAATGATCATATCGATGTTATTATCACAGATCGCCCCTTTGAAAAACATATTCAAGACTTGTGTGATGTACATAATATCAAAGTCATTCATACACTTGAACAGATGCGCTCTTATATTCTGGAAAAAGGCTTATAAATGAAATGAAACCCACCTTAACTTCATAGGGTGGGTTTTGCATATAAATTGATATTATAATTACTCAAAGTCACAATGTCTTGGAAACATTGTTTCTGTTGTCTCATGCATACGTTCCATAAGTTCTAAAATAACTCCATCATATGTGAGAAATGACATTTGTTCAAACGCACTTCCCATAGGTTGTATGGATGTTAAAGTAATCCCTTTGTGAGCCAACTTTGGTGAAACTCCAGGAAGCACAACAACCACATCTGCCATTTGAGCAATTGGTGATTCATCGTCCATCGTAATCAAAGCAATTTTGACTTTTGCTTTTTTTGCTTTTGTAGCAAGAGCAACTAAACTTTCTGTTGTTCCTGACCCTGAACCAATAATCAGTAAATCTCCTGCATGAGAATGAGGAGAGGAAATCTCTCCAAACATACTAATAGATAACCCTAAGTGCATCAACCGATTCGTAAAACCCTTCATAGCTACACCAGAGCGACCAGCTCCTGCAGTGAAAATATGCCTTGCTTCTTGAATAGCATCCACTAGTTTTGTCAATTGTGTATCTTCTAAATATTGTGCATTATATTTTAATTCATCCACTATTGCATTTGTATATTGTTTTACACTCATATCGTACCTCTCCCTATTTTGTTAATGCTGGACATTTCGCTTCATAATCCAACAATTCTTTTAATTCATTATCAAGTTTTAATATGGTAATGGCTGCGCCATTCATATCTAGTGAAGTTACATAATTCCCAACAAAAGGTTCGTATATTTTTATACCCTTATTTTTTAAATAAGCACTTGCTTCTCCATATAAAATGTATTGTTCCATAAGTGGTGTACTACCTAACCCCGAAACTATCACAGCAACTTCATCGCCCTTTTGTAATGGCATATCTTCATGAAGCTTGTCCATCATTTCATTTACAATCGTATGGGCACTACACATAGCACGTACATCCATCCCAGGTTCACCATGATGTCCAATTCCAAATTCATAGCATCCTTCTTTTATATGGAAGTTAGGATGACCCACAGCAGGAATTGTACAAGCAGATAAGCCTACACATATGCTTCTTGTTGCATCAACACTCTTTTGAGCTATACGAATCACTTCATCTAAATCAGCACCCATCGCTGCTTTTGCCCCTGCAATCTTCCACATCAACATGCCACCCGCTATACCATGTCTTTTTTCTTTTGTTTCTTTTGGAGATGATGAAATATCATCACAAGCAACAACATATTTCACGCACACATCGTCATCATCTGCCATGTCGATCGCCATCTTAACATTCATGTTGTCTCCTGCATAATTTCCAAATAAGCAAGCTACTCCTGCGCCTTTGTCTGCATGTAGAAAAGCATCATGAAATGCAACTGCTGTTGGAGAAGAAAACACTT
>JAVWJF010000293.1:0-2993 GCA_036639195.1 Longicatena sp. | reverse complement strand
GCAGCGCTGAAGCAAGGAGCTAAAGCAGCAGATGTTGCTTTGACTTCGAAAGTTGAATTCAGGGAAGTAATAGGAACTGGGCTGAAAATGCCTGTTTTCGAAAAGGTAAGTAATACAAAACTACCCGAAATGGCAGATAATTACTTACTCGCAAAGCAAGCTGAGAAGGATGCTTTTATTGCTAAAGGAGTCAGTCAAACTAACTTAAAGGTTATTGATAACTTTATAAAAGGTAAAAAGAAATTTGATGAAGTAATTGAAGATTATGCAAAAGTATATAAAGAACATGTTGATTCAAACAAACCTTGGTCTTGGGATGATAATATTCCTGGTGGGGATAGCTTATCTTCTGCACAAAAAAGAAAGATAAAGGAAATGGCCGTGGAAATTGGACATATTCCTGAAATAAAGGTTACAAAAGTAGATGGAATGAAGTTTGGATTTGCAGATTTTGCAGGTGCAGGTGTTGTAGAAGAAACTGTACAGCTACCAGAGAAATTTTGGAAGTTATTGGATGAAGAGCAGTTTAAGTGGTTAGACGAGCAGATAGGTGGAATGAGAAACGGTATGACATGGCACCATACCGAGGTTCCTGGAAAAATGGAGCTTGTTCCCTTTGGTATTCACAACATTACGGCTCATAATGGTGGAAGGACAAAAGGTATGTGGGCTGACGCTCCAAGATAATAGCATTTGAGGAGGAATAAATGTGGAATTTAAGAGTGGATCTATAATTGTTCCATTGCCAGATGATACTTTGCTATCAGAAAAAGAAAGTAAGTGGAGAATAAAATTACCTGTTACGTATAAAGAATTAATTAAAAAATATAATGGTGGTACTCCTATACGAGATAGTTTCAAGTGTAATAATCACAATTATGCGATTGATAGGTTTTTATGTATATTAAAAGTAACTGGGGAAAGAGAGGATGAGTTCTACGATATTGGAGTAGTTAGAACTCAATTAGACGAAAGAATTGTTTCGGACGAAAACTTAGTGGGTACTGAGTTATTACCAATAGCTGTTCTATTTGCAGGTGACTTTGTGTGTTTAGATTATCGCGAAAATGTTGAAGAGCCTACTGTATGCGTTTGGAATCATGAAGAGTCCTCAGATCAAGACCCTGTAACATATGTTACAAGTGACAACTTTGAAGAATTTCTAAATATGTTAACAGAATAAATTCTATTGCATCGCATGCAGAAGTTTATGCTGTCAACAAAGCACTGTTAGCAAATCCTAATGCTAGCATAGATGATGTTTTAGTCAATGTAATTCGGACAGGACAAAATAAGACGAAACCTTCGGGAATGATGTTTAATCGTTGTCCTCATTGTGCTTATATGTTAAATAGATTTGAAATGATTTCGGAGGTGTCGAAAATTGGAAGATAACAAAAGTGAAAAAATTTTGTCCAAAGAGTATGTTATTGAACAGGGTATTAATTTTGATAAACATTTGGCTTATGGTGGAAATCATGATTTAGAAATTGTTGAGTTCGATAGAGAGGACAATGAAAAACAATTTACAGGTTTAGTGTATGATTTGTTTGAAAATGGAAATTTAGATTCGTATATGTTTGTAAAAGAGGGTATAAAGCAAGGGGAATTCGTAGAATTCTATCCTAATGGAACTATCAAAAGAATTAATAATATGGTTGATAATGTTTCAGAAAGAAAGCAAGTTGAATATTATGAAAATGGATCAATTATGTTACTTGAAGAAAGAAGTGGCGGATTTCTTTTGACGTTTATTAAGTATGATGAACAAGGTAATATCATAGAAGAAAAAAAAGAACCTACAGAATTTGATAAAATGATGGTCAGAAAATTTGGTTAAGAAAATATGATAGAATTACAAAAACAATTTCAAAAAGAACAAGCCAAATGGATTTCAAAACTCTCTTTGAAAAACAATTTTCAAAAAGGTGATATTAAGTTAGTTGCAGGAGTGGATATTGCTTATTGGAAAAATCAAGAGAAAGAATATGGTGTATGTTGTATTGTTGTAATAGATTATGAAACAAGAGAAGTTGTTGAAAAAGTTGATTACTTTGATGAAATTCATGTACCGTATATTTCAGGTTATTTAGCGTTTAGAGAACTTCCATTAGTTTTACATGCAGTCCAAATATTAACTAGGGTACCTGATTTGTACATGTTTGATGGAAATGGGTACTTGCACAATTGTCATATGGGTATAGCAACGCATGCTTCGTTTTATTTAAATAGACCTACAATTGGTGTGGCTAAAAATTATTTGAAGATTGACGGAGCTGAATTTGATGAACCGAAAAATGAACTAGGTGCTTCTGAATTAATTCAAGTGGAAAATGAAGTATATGGAATAGTGTTGAGAACAAGGAAAGATGTGAAACCGATTTATGTTTCTTGTGGTAATTGGATAGACTTAGAGACGGCGAAAACTATTACCTTACACTTTGTAAATAAAGAAAGCCGTCTGCCAATTACAACAAGGTATGCTGATTTAGAAACACATAGTAAGAGAAAAAAGTACCTTTCTTTTAGTTGATGTATCTTATTTTACTTGATTTTTAGGAGAAGAAGAAATTAATAGACAAAGGTAAAATGTGATAATAAACGGTGGGAATATTCAGTTAAAAAGTATTTGAAAAAGTACTAGAGTATTGGTGTCAGAATTGAAAACATATATATTAATAAAAAGTCAGCAGCAATGTTTAATAATAGAGGCTGTTGACTTCTTTTTGTATTATTTGAACATTCCATTCTATGAGAGGGCTCTGGGACAAGAAAAAACGATTATACAATAAAGTTTTGTTTGATCGTAAGCCTGTATTCAAATAACGCATATAAATATATAGCACAAACTGGTACTAGGGCAGGAAACTTAAATGTTGCACTGTGAATCTTTGTAGTGGTTACAGACTAATGAAAAAAATCATAATTAAACCTTATAGAATAAGTAATACCTTTATATAATTTTCTCTGTTTTGTTAGTACACATGAAAAAA
>JAVWJF010000292.1:0-3037 GCA_036639195.1 Longicatena sp. | reverse complement strand
AAGTCTTGTCGTTTCTCACATTCTTCTTTGCTGATTTTCTCTGGAATCTTTTTAACTTCTGCCATTACTTCATCACTAAATTCCGGATTGATATCCTTCTCTAATAGAATAGATAAAATATCGATACCTGGATCGTACTTATATCCAATCTCTTTTTCAATATGACATTTTAAAACCTGTCCATATCCATCAATCGCAAGAAGAATCTTAGAATCATTTACCAAACGAAACTCATCATAATTGGTAATTTTGAATTTTCGATTGTTCATATAGTTGTCAGGTAAAAAGTAGCGAGATCCCTCTTTTATTTTTACGGTACCTACCACATGTTTTACTTTGTGTTCAAGGACTTCTAAAACTTCCCCTTCTACAGAGCCATCGTTATTCGTCCATGTTTTCGCGTATACTTCATCGCCTTCCATACCCAATCCTAAATTATCTCGATTGATATAGAAGCTTGTATCTTTAGTTTCCACAAATCCAAAACCCTTTGGATTGATACGCAAGTTCCCACTCACATACCCTAACTGTTCGCTTAGATAATATTGCTCACGATGATCTCTTGCAAGTACTCTTTCTGCTTCTAAGCTATTTAATTCTTTCATTAAATTTGTGAAGGACGTGCTATCTTCCATATCTAATGCTCTAGAAAACTTCGCTGCATCCATTCCCTTATAACTGTTATCTTTTACAAGGGCAATAATTTTTTCTTTTATATTCATAGGTAGCCCTCCTTTATTTTGTATTCCACTACTTATTATAACATTAAAAAAAGACCTTAAACGGTCTTTATTATATAATACGCAAGATTATAACAAGAGCGAAGAATGCAATACCTAAAACTAAGGTAAGATTGGACAATATTTTCTCTGCCCCGCGTTCTTTTACATTGGCAAATAAGTTCAACCCTTCACCAGCACCAAACGCACTACCTAATCCATCTGATTTTCCGCTTTGTAATAAGGAAAGTATGATCAATACGACCGCTATTAACATTAATAAAATTTCAAATATGCTCATATTATCCTCCTTCCTGCTAAACGCTACGTTAGTATTATAGCAAACACTTCACAAAAATACAAACGTTTTTAATTTTTTAGGAAATCTTAGGCATTTGCCTGTTCTTCCTCACGGTGTAATGGCAGTATCGTTTTTTTCTTTACAACCTTTAACATCCACAAACTAGCTGCACAACAAATACCTTCCGTAATTGGGAATGCCCACCATAGCACATCTAATCCAAACATACTGGCAAATATATAAGCCATTGGTATCAACAATACCATCTGACGTAATAAGGTAATCATCAATGATTTGATACCATGGTCCACCGCTTGAAATACCGAACATAAAACAAGTGATATTCCTGCAAATACAAAGGATATACTAATGATTCTTAAAGATGGAATTCCAATGTTAAGCATCTCTTCTTTTGCGTCAAATAGATACAGTAATTGTTCTGGAATCCATTGGAATATGATAGAACCTGCTATCATAATGACACAAGAAATCAACAATGAAAAATGAATTGCCTCTAAGATACGTTCTTTTTTACGTGCTCCATAATTATAGGAAATGATTGGAATCAAGGCATTGTTCATCCCTGATACCGCCATAAATACGAATTGTTGTAGTTTGAAATAGATACTGAATACGGATACTGCTAATGCTGAGAATGTAGCAAGAATCATATTCATGAATACCGTCATAAAGCTCATAATAGACTGCATAAGAATCGCAGGGATTGCGATTACATAAATCTTCTTTACCAAAGGAAGCTGTAAATGAAATTTACTCAAACGCAAATCAATTTCTTTTACTTTATGCTTAGTAATCATGATTCCTAGTACCATGGCAACCATTTGTCCAATGACTGTCGCAATCGCTGCCCCACTCACTCCCATTTTTGGAATCCCAAAATATCCAAAGATGAAGATTGGATCTAGGATGATATTCGTGAGTGCTCCTACACCTTGAATAATCATATTATAAATTGTATTTCCAGTCGATTGCATAATACGCTCATACGTAATCTGTACAAATACTCCTACAGAGAAAATCGTACAAATACGCATATAAGATATTCCCATTTCTAAGATTGCGGCATCTTGGGTAAACAAGCGCAAAAATATCTCTGAGAAAAAGATTCCAAGGATTGCAAAGACTGCCCCGTTTAATAGCGATAATAATATCCCATGTAAAGCAACTTGTGCTGCCTGGTCTTTTTCTTTCTGCCCAAGATATCTGGATAACAATGCATTGATACCAACTCCTGTACCACAAGCAACAGCTACCAATATCATTTGAATTGGATAACATAGAGACACGGCTGCCAACGCATCTTCTGAAACTCTTGCGACGAACATACTATCGACAATGTTATATAATGCTTGTACTAGCATAGATACCATAATAGGTAACGACATTGTCATGATGAGTTTTTTCATCTGCATACTTCCCATTTTGTTTTCTTTCATAATTTATACCTCCTAAATTTTTCCACAGAAAAAAGGAACCCGGGAGTTCCTCTCTACACTTCGATAGTTTCTTATGTTGTTATGCAAAGCGAGGTACTACATGATATGGGTCATCATGTACGCACTTATATTGTATACAATAATGAAAGAAAGTGCAAGTCCTCTTTTTTAGTGCTTATAAATATTATAAAATGCAGATTTGCCTGGGAATACAGCTACATCACCAAGTTCTTCTTCAATTCGTAACAATTGGTTGTATTTCGCAATACGATCTGTTCTTGACATAGAACCTGTTTTGATTTGACCAGCATTGAATGCCACTGCGATATCCGCGATTGTTGTATCTTCTGTTTCACCACTACGATGAGATACGACTGCAGTATAACCGTGTTTCTTTGCCAATTCCATCGCATCGAAAGTTTCACTTAAAGTACCGATTTGGTTTACTTTAATCAAGATTGAGTTAGCAATGTCTTTATCAATTCCTTCCTGTAAAATTTCAGGATTTGTAACGAATAAATCATCACCCACTAACTGAATTTTCTTTCCAAGATGTTCGG
>JAVWJF010000291.1:0-3049 GCA_036639195.1 Longicatena sp. | reverse complement strand
TTCGGTGATTTCAATATGCTTGTTGAAAAGTTTTTTATGTTTTAGGAATGGTAGCAATAGAATACGTGGATGAGAATTCTCACTTCTACTGTTAATATTTTCACTTAATTTTATGACAGAAGTCTCTGGGTCAGAAAAATATTCATACACTTTAAAAAAAATATTTTCATTTGTATTGGAATTATCATCTTTTAAGAAAGAATTGAATGCTTTCCAGCATGATGCAAAATCTGAAAAAACTTCATTTGAACTGTGAGTCAGTATATCAAGAAACCAATAGATACTTTCCATTGATTTTACTTTCTGTACAGGTCCTTTATCTAATTTAAAACCGCAGCGAGAACAGTTTAGAACCCCTGTTTTGGGGAGAAGAAAATTCTTACATTGAGGACAAGAATAAATTAACAAACAAGAATGTATCGGACATGCATGTATTGGCTTTAGTGTCCATATTTTTCTAAGATATGCTTTTTCAGAAAGACAAGTGGGACAGTAGCGTAAACCTTCTAATTCTAATAATTCATGGGGGACTTCAATTGTTCCAATCATTATAGGAGATCTATTGGTTGGCCTTGATCTTTCAAAAGCTAGAAATTTATAAGAACTATCAAGATTTAATGCTTCTAAGACTAGAGTGAAGCGCTTCATATCAGAAATATGATAATTCAAAGACTGACGAATGATAGATTTATACTTTTCTTTGCCTATTAAATTAAAAATTGAACTATGTGCATTGAGTTCTGCTGTTCTTAACAAGAAACTCATTGGTGACTCATCTTCATTAGGTATTGCTTGTATTAAAAGAGGATTTTGCATAATTCTGACTATTAAATTAATGAAATGATTTGTGAAATGTTCATTTCAAATGGATTTTTATTTTGTTTGCTAATGTAGAGCGTGATGCCTAATTTCCATGCATAACTGAAATCAAGGGGAGTTATTACTTGCCTATTATCATGTAAAGCATGTGTAATACTTTCCCTAATCAGGCTCATTACATATGAGTGATAGCCTTTCGTAGCTAATTGAATTTGCATGCCTACGAGTTGGCTATCTAGTGCTGGTGAGAATGTGATATTTTGCTTATTGAACGTTCTTGAAACTTCAGCGAGAAATGCAAACATGCTCCCGCCATTTGAAGGATCAATAGTTAATGGATTTAGGTGGTAGATGAATGGGAATCTACGTGCAATCTGGCTATCAACCTGAAGTAGTGGGACAAACTCAGGTAAACCAACTAAACAAAAACTAATCCCTGTTCGGTTTACTAGCGTTTTAAGCCAATTTCCTGTAGTCCGATTCATTCTTGTAGATGTCGGTTTACGCTCAAATAAATGGTGGAATTCATCTAAGAATATAAGTTTGGTTTCACATTGAGCGAGTAAATAAATAAGTCTGCTAGTTAAGTATTCAGTAGTGCCATATCCATTTTCATAAGTAGGATCACCAAGCTCTTTGAGCATCGTTATTGCTAATGATTTAACTGTGGCAGGCGATGGTACTTCCACATAGCATACGGGGATGATGTTTTTCTTATGATCCTTCTCAATTTTTTCTGTACGAGGCATCAGACTCAAGATCGTTTTACAGAGCGTAGTTTTTCCAAGACCTCCTTCAGCAAGAAGCATACTTCCAACAGGCTCACTAAATGAAATACTTCTTTTTACACAATCTTGTATACCTGTGAAAGCGGTCATGAATTCATTAGAAGTAATAACAATATTGTTAATAGATCGAATTTGTTCAAAACGATTCTCAAATTTTTCCATGTTTAAAAACCTCCAATGAACCAAATTGATTAATTGGTGTAGTTACATTTATTGAGGAAACAGCTTGTTCAGCAATATCCTTGTCTTTTGAGAATAGTTGTTCTTCGATCCTCTGTAGCTGCTTGGGAAGCTCAAGAGTAAGTGGTTTCAATCTTGGCTTTCGTCTCACAAGATTAGTTTGAATCTCATGCATAAGTTTATACAGATAATATAAATCGGACATCGAACCAATTTTTTGTTTATCAGATCGAGATTGGATTTTCTTTAGTTTTTTAACTTCAAGATGGGTTACTCGTGTTAATCCAAATGTATAGTCTTGATTGGTTGAATCTGCTTGAATGATTACATCTTTCTTGTTGGGATCAATGATAAAAACTTCATTTAAATTTAAATCATCTATAAGCACGGTAACTTTTTTTATGCCTTTAGCTTGTAGTGTAGTTAGAGCATGTGAAAAATAACTAATACCATCTACACGTACTTGACCGTGATTAATGCTTCTTTCAATAGGCCTACGGCATAAAATTTTTGCATCTATATCTGTAAGAAAACTCGGTCGTATATCTTCAATGGCATCTTGCCACATGATGATAGGTGAACGTCCTGTCGTGTGATGGATAGATCGGTGATAAACCTCATGAATCCAAGTATCTATATATTGTTTTAATTGTTCTAAAGTTAATTGTGCAATTTTACTTGAATTGTATTCACCTCTATTCGTTGGATTGGAAAAAGTTGTTCCCGGTAGTTTTTGTATAATCCCATGTGTGAGCGTACTAAAAAAACGTTCAATATGAGGTTTGTTATTAGGTGTGCCTACTTGGGAAGGAGTCAAAGTAATTTTCAGCTGTTCACATACTCGTTCGAGAGCATTGTTTTTAAACTCCACACCATTATCTGGAATGACGATACTTGGGATTCCTCCTGGTAACTTTTGGTTTGGCCGAGTAATCATATCTTTGATGACTTCTAATGTAGTTGCAGCACTAGGGGGATACATATTTATATAAGTGCCAACAATGGCTCTAGAGTAGATATCAATTGCACATGCGAGAAATGGTCGGCCTAAAGCAAGTTTCGTCTTCGGATCAATAACGATTAGATCTAAATAGTGTGTATCAATTTCGACCATATAAAGAGCAAAAGGACTAACAATACTTTTGCCAGCAGATTGAAACTTTTTCTTAGCTATTCTAGATCCCTTCTTTATTTTTAATTCAATATAAGGGTCTAGTTTCTTGATATGTCGTTGGATACTCCTAAGAGTCGGTAACTGATAT
>JAVWJF010000290.1:0-3053 GCA_036639195.1 Longicatena sp. | reverse complement strand
AAGGCTTTGTTGTACTCGTCTTCTCCATGAAGGAAAGAAACGACTTCTTTTGCCAATGCTTTTTGTGCTTCTCTTCTTCCGGCATCAACGTTTACCTTCTCTTCAAGATCATCAATTTCTTCTTTGCTTAAGAACGTCAACTTCTTTAGATAATCAATGACTTTTTCATCTTCTGCATTCACTAAGAATTGGTACATTTCATATGGAGATGTTTTTTCTTTGTCCAACCAAACATTTCCAGATTCACTCTTCCCAAACTTAGAACCATCTGCTTTTGTAATCAATGGCATCGTCATACCATAGCACTCTACATCTGCGCCATGTTTTTTACGAATCAATTCTAATCCGCTCGTAATATTACCCCATTGGTCTTGTCCACCAATTTGTAATGTACAACCTTTATCTTCAAATAGGTGTAAGAAATCTAGAGATTGTAAAATCATATATGAAAATTCTGTATAACTAATTCCAGATTCTAATCTCCGACGTACTGTATCTTTGTTGATCATATAGCTTACATTGAAGTATTTTCCATAATCACGTAAGAAATCAATAATCGTGATATCTTTTGTCCAATCTAAATTGTTTACCATTTCAAACCCAAACAATTCTTTGATTTGCTTACTTAAACAAACATAGTTATGTTCTAGAATTTCCTTTGTCAACATGTTACGTTCGCCTGTAGCTTTTGGATCTCCAATAAAACCTGTAGCACCTCCAACAAGCATAATTGGATGATGTCCATGTTCCTTTAAACGGCGAGCACACAATAGACTTGAATAATGTCCAATATGCAAGCTATCTCCAGTAGGATCAGTTCCGATATAGAATGTTAACCCTCCATTATTTAGTTTTTCTTCTAGTGCAGGACTCGTTACATCATTTACAAGTCCTCTCCATTTTAGTTCGTCAAATAATTTCATAATTTCATATCCTTTCTCATAAAAAAACGTCCTTTTATCCAAGGACGTTATAAACGTGGTACCACCTTAGTTCTCTATGTAATTCATAGAGCACTCAATCTCGTAACGTGAGACACGGCTTTACTTTGCATAAAGCAGCTCCGAGTTGTATGCATGACTTTCATCTGCGATTTTTCACCAACCAATCGCCTCTCTGTGCATTTCCATCATGTTCTTTTCTCTTCATCGCTAATATTTCATAGTATAGATTTTAATCGTATACTTGTCAACTATTTTGTAGATTTTCTTGGTGTATAAATGTAACTTAATTCAATTTCTTTATCTGTTACTTCGTTATCTTCATGCAACATCTTCGTCAATAAACGCATCGCAACAGCACCTAAATCGTAGTCAGGGATTTTAAATCCTGAGATTTGAGGACGCGCCATCGCATTGTATTTACTATCTAAGATACAAACAAGTTCCATATCATCTGGAATACTAATGCCTGCTTCTTTGGCAGTATTCATAACAGCCATTGCTTGAGAATCACGATATGTAATTACAACATCATGTTTCTTTCCTTGTTTCATATATTCTTTTAAGAATAAGTAAGAAGAACGATATTCTTTAGGAATTGCCAAGAAGTTTTCAAACTTCAAGCCATTCTCAGCAAATGCTTTTTGTAAACCTTCGTTTAACTGTTTGATCATTGCAGGATTTTTACGGTCCTCAATCAACGCAATATTTGTTTTCCCTGCTTTGATACAACCCATTGCATAGTCATATACAAGTTTTGCATAATCTACATAAACAGAACCAACAGTTTCATCACTCATACGATTTCCAATCACAACGATTGGTACTTGGTAGCGTGTTAATTGATTCAATTCTTCTTTGTTCAATTTATCATTAAAAATCACAACACCATCTACACGAGATTTGATGATATTTTCGATGATATCATTCATTTCTGTAATACCTTCTGTAGTTGTGTGTAACATAATGTTATATTTATAAATTTTTGCTACATCAATCAACCCATTGATAATTTGTCCAGTGTAGAAATAACTAGCTTCTGGTACAATCAACGCAATCGTTGTGGTTTTTTGCAAAGCAAGCCCCTGTGCAATTGCATTTGGCTTATAACCAAGTTTTTCAATTGCTTCCTGCACTTTCACTCGTGTATCTTCACGAACAACTTCACTTCCGTTGATAACACGGGATACGGTTGCCAGCGATACATCAGCTTCTTTCGCTACATCGTAAATCGTAATTCTTTTCATAATACATTATCCCTTCTGATCATCATTGTGATCATTCTCCGTGTTTAGTACACGTTTCAACCCATTAAAAGCGCTCTCCGCAATTTTTAACGTTCCCTGTTTCATCTTCTTTACACCATCTACTACACGCTCATCATGACGCACATTATCAATGGTATCATTCACACTATCCACTACTTTTGAAACCGTATCGTTCTTCATCACTTCATGGATTCCATCTTGCAATGTGTCCACGAGTTTATTTCCAAACTCTTTTGCTTTTTCTTTGCCCGCAAGTACATCCTCACGTTCTTGAAATGCTTGTACGCTTTCTTTTGTACGATTGATAAGATTCGAAGTTTCTTGTTTTAAACGTTCTAGTTTTTCACTCACTTCTTCAGAGTTAATACTCCCTGCTAGCCATTCGCGAAATTCTCGGTATAGACGATTAATTTCTTCTTTTGCGTCATCTAATATTTTTTTCTTATCACTTGTGTCATCATCATCCATAGAGATGATGGTGAATTTCGCTTCTTTTTCTAAATTTTCTGCTTGTTTCGCATATTCATTTGGTTCCATAAGCTACTCTCCTTCTTCATCAGCTGGGGTTTTACCATTTGTCTTATCTTTACTAACAACGGACATTACCCAATCTTTAATGGAAGAAAAATTTTCAATTACAGTCACAATCGTTGAACGCACAGCAGTTTTGCTAGCTTCATGAACACAATCCACAGTTTCACTTAGTTCATTCAGCGTATTCAAAGGTTTATCCAGTGTTTCCAACTGACGATTGGTTGTATCCAATGTTTTTTTCATACTGATCACCGCTTCATTTGCGCTTTTCATAACACAAATCAAATGCTTAACGAAAATTGCCAAAAAT
>JAVWJF010000289.1:0-3073 GCA_036639195.1 Longicatena sp. | reverse complement strand
ACAACAACCAGTGGTTGTTAAAGATGTAAAAGAAGCAGCGGGAACATGGAAAAAGAGATTACAACGAGATACATTGCATGTGGAGATAGGAACGGGTAAGGGTGATTACTGGATTGGTATGGCGCAACTATATCCGGATGCTGGTTGGATTGGTATTGAAAAGAACGTAAGTGTTGCAGCACTTGCTGTTCGTAAATACAGTAATCTTGAAGAAGCACCCGCACATATGTTGTATATCAATGATGATGCTGAAGATATCAAAGAATGGTTTGCGAAGGGGGAAGTGGATGTTATTCACTTAAACTTTTCGGATCCATGGCCTAAAAAACGTGCACATAAAAAAAGATTATCGAATCACGCATTTATTGAACAATACCACCATATCCTAAGCGATGATGGGGAAATTCAAATGAAGACTGATAACGTATCTTTATTTGAATATTCTGTATTGGAATTTCAGAATGAAGGATGGTTTTTACATGAATTTAGTGTAGATTATCGCAGAGTTGAACACAATGAAGATGTTATTACGGAATATGAGCATCGCTTTATGGAATTAGGTCAGCCTATCTATCGCGCGGTATGGAAGAAACAACCTTTGAAAAATAAGTAGATTTTATGAAAATAAAAAATAAATTTTCATAAAATGATGATATAATAGATATAAGATGATTTTGACCGAATAATAAAGGAGTTATTTCATGAAAGAGACAATGCAGGTAATCCATTCTTTAGAAGAATTTAAAGAGGCTTCTAGAAAGCCTATGAGTGTTTTTGTGTTTTCTGCAAACTGGTGTCCAGATTGCAAGTTTATAGAACCATTTATACCAGAATTGATGAAGAAATACGATGCGTATGAATTCTATTATGTAGATCGTGATGATTGTTTGGAAGTATGTCAAGAATTAGGTGTTATGGGTATTCCTAGTTTTGTAGCATATGCAAATGGAGTAGAAATTGATCGTTTCGTTTCACGCTTTCGTAAGACGTATTATGAAATTGACAGATTTTTGGAAACATTACGAAAGGACAGGTGAGGGATATGTCAATTTGGAAAAAATTAGGATCTATGTTGTTTGAAGAAACGGATGCTGATATCATTGTAGAAGATGAATTAGAAGATATTTCAGTATCTGATTATAAAGTAGAACAAGTAAAAAAAGAAGAAATTAAAGAAGAAAAGATTATCATAAAAGAAGAACCTAAAATTGTACAACCTGTGGTGAAACCTGTGCAAGAGGAAGGTAAGAAATTCGTTAGTATTGAGATAACAGATGAAAAGCCAAAACAGAGCGTTACGACTACACATTCTGTACAAACGAAACGTATGAATACAATTCCTGTACGAGAGGAAAAAGTAGAGTTTGAGTTTTCACCTGTGATTTCACCGATTTTTGGGTCGAAAGATGATGAAAAGAAACCAAAAGGAAAAGGGTCTTCTCTATCTATTACACTTCCAAAAGCGAAAAAAGCAAATCCTTTAGGAACTGTGATTTCACCGTATTATGGAATTAGTGAATTAGAAGAATTTGAGGCAGAAGCCCAAGAAACAATTGAGAAGAAAGAAAAGAGTAAAACGGAAGATATCTTATCCCCACAAGAAGATATAGAAACATATGTTGACGATGAAGATGTAAATAGTTTGTCTTTAGATGATTTAATTATGGACAATGACGTAGATGAAGAGGAAGATGATATCATGCAAATTTCTTTGTTTGGTGAATCTACCCCAATACGTGATAGTGATGATGAAGCAGAAATTAAATAAAAAGAGGTGTTGGAAATGCATTATCATTTTATAGGAATCAAAGGATCAGGAATGGCATCACTTGCGACCATTGTTGCGGATCGCGGAGATGATGTAAGTGGTTCTGATATTGAAAAATATATTTTTACACAGAAACCATTAGAAGAAAGAAAGATTCCTATTACTAGTTTTTCAAAAGAAAATATACATGATCATGATGTTGTTATTATTGGGAATGCGTTTCATGAAGATAACCCAGAAGTTCAAGAAGCACTTGCCAATCCTAGTGTAACGACGTATTGGTATCATGAATTTTTAGGGAAATTAGTGGAAGAGTATACATCTGTGTCAGTTGCAGGAACACATGGTAAAACAACAACAACAGGAATGGTTTCTCATGTAATGTCTCTAGTTGCCCCTACGGGATATTTAATTGGAGATGGAACAGGGGAAATGCCAGATGCTAGTAAATACTTCATAGTAGAATCATGTGAGTATCAACGCCATTTCTTAGCATATAAACCTGAATATGCAATTATTACGAATATTGAACTTGATCATGTTGATTATTATAAAGATATGGAAGATTATTGTGATGCATTTGAAACCTTTGCAAATCAAATAAAAAAAGGAGTAGTTATGTTTGGGGATGATGAAAGTGTAAGAAGTTTACATGTCACATCGAAACATTTATACTATGGATTAATGGAACACAATGATGTGCAAGCAGTTCATGTTGTGCAAAATGAAGAAGGGATGTCCTTTGATGTTCTTTATAAAAAAATGCACTTTGGTAGTTTTAAACTTCCATTTGTTGGGAAACCTTTATTATGGAATAGTCTTGGTGTAATTGCACTTGGAATCATGGAAGGTTTAAGTGCGGAAGTATTACAAGAAGGGTTACAGTCCTTTCCGGGTGTGAAACGTCGTTTCACAACAGAGGAACAAGGGGATAATGTGTATATTGATGATTATGCCCATCATCCAACGGCTGTAAAGTATATGATTGAAGCAGCAAAAATAAAATATCCTGGTAAGAAAGTGATTGCGGTTTTTAAGCCGGATCGCTTCTCACGTATCTTTTATTTTATGGATCGATTTTCGGAAGAATTGGATCAAGCAGATGAAGTATACTTGTGTCATTTTCCAGAAAATGCAGCAAAAGAGGATGGCATTGATATTACCATTGAAGACTTAGCCAATAAGTGTAAACATGCGGTTGTCATCAAAGAAGATGAAGAAGCAGCGAAGATGTTAGCACAGCAAGGACCAGCGGTTTATCTGTTTATGAGTAGTAAAGATATCTATAAATTAAAAAATATTGTA
>JAVWJF010000288.1:0-3099 GCA_036639195.1 Longicatena sp. | reverse complement strand
GAAACTCCATTTCCACTTGCTACCATAGTAAGGATTCCTTCAACTGTGTCAAATTCAATTATTTGTCGTATGTCATATGCTTGTTCATTCCACCAACTCAAAAGAGTGTTGCGATAGGGACAAGCTTTTATATTGTTTGTTATAATGGGATAGTCTTTTATACTTTCTAGTGTTTGGCAGGTGGAAGGAGCTATGAGTCTTATATCCTCTTTCCATTGATGGATTCGTTGTGCATGTCGTAGAGGTGAGGGCTGATTGGTAATCACACAGTCAAGCAAATTGTTTTTTAACTGTGTTTCGAACAAATCTTGTTGCAGTGTTGTAATTGAGATTAACATGTTCGGGAAACGTCTTTGGTATTCTGTTAGAAATTCTGGTAGTACATAATTTGCAATTGTCTGAGTTGTACCAATCCTCCATGTTTTTGAAGTCTTTTTCAATAAGGATGAAGTTGTATCCAATAGAGATAATATTTTTTCTGCTTGATCAAGTAACACCTCTCCATCAGAGGTTAAGGTTACACCTTGACTGTGACGGATGAACAATTTTGTACCCAATTCTGTTTCAAGGTTTTTGATATGTGCAGTGATATTGGATTGCACATACCCCATTTGCGTTGCAGCTTTGGTGATTGATTTTGTATATGCTACTTCTCTAAAAACTCTTAATTCAAAACTTTCCATTCTTATTTCCTCCATCATTTTAAATGATAGCAAGCATCATTATGAACTATTATACATCCCTTCTTCTTGAATGTATAATAGGAATGCATCAAAGAAGTAAGAAGGATTACTTCACTGAGGAGGAAGAATATATGATTGCTATGCAATATAAGATTTTATTGCCAGAGGATTATGATATGGAAATTATTCGAAATCGCGTTTTAGAAAATGGTGAGAAAACAGATGAATTTCAAGATTTACTTTGGAAAGCATATCTGATTTCAGTTACAGGTCAAAAAGAGTATTCTCCATTATATTTGTGGAAACACCATGCTGGAATGAATACATTTATTTTTAAAGGCTTCTATGATAATATTTTGGCTTCCTTTGGTTGGCAAAAGATAAATGTCGGTATACCTTTCATCTTGAAGTTTGATGAACATTTCGATTGCTCACATTATGTCATGGAAATAGAAAAAACTATATCGCCTATGGATTATATGAAAACGTTGGAGATGTCAATGAAACTGGATAATTGCTTGGGGGAAGTATTAATTTATAATCCAGATAAATGGAAATATAGCGAATTTTATTTTTTTGGTAATCGGCCAAATGAAATAGAGAATGGTAGAGTATATGAAATTCTACATTTATCAAAAGGGAAGTAAAGATTGTTGCGAAGGTCGAGTACAAGTAAGAAATGTAAAAGAACCATAGAGATTCATTAATCATATGGTTCTTTTATGCTCTCGCTCATACTTTTTACAAAGTATTTTTATTGTATTATACGATATCGATATATGGATCATGTATCATCGTTGTTTGTATAACTTCTGTTAATTGAAATTGTCTGGTGCACTTCATAGAAAAAATGAATCTATCCTATACAAGAATAAAACTATTATTTCTTTACACTTTCACGTTCCCTTAGTTGATATTTCATAAAGCAGTGTTATCACTTTTGATTCTGATTCAATTCAATCAATAAAGCAATGGATTTTTTCCAAACTTATAAAAGGTTTGTTTGATGGTTGTTCATACTGGAGAAATATATTTCGCTAAAGGAATATCATCCTAACCAATTATGAATGAATCAGCTACGAAATGAACTTAACCCTGTAAACCGTACATTCATATCTTAAGATGTGAAATATGATATGAGTAATCTTCCAGAGAACATTGTTTTTCGTTGAAGAAACCTTTTATGTATTATGGTAAACCATATACACCAATCAATATTAATAATTATTCAACATTTGAAGGCTATCCTTCAAAATAAGGTCATATTCGCAATCTGTATTTTGTAGGTTAAAGGTGAATGGTTCCAGGTGTGATGCCAATTGCAATGATGATCAGTACAACAGCAGTTCAGTATTTCTGTAAAGATGCAGATAGCATGTTTCAAGTTGCGACTTGTTAGATAAAGGAATATCTGATAAGTCTTTTTAAATGAACTATGTCATGTTAAAATGACAGAATAGAAACGATGTTGAGGAGGTATATCATGAATTTTGAAATGACTTTATGGGCAGACTCGTTTGAGGCAATAAAGAATAAAACCAAGACTATAGAAATGCGTTTAAATGATGAGAAAAGAACTCAAATACAGAAGGATGATATCATAGAGTTTACAAATATAGGTACGTAAGAAATTTTGAGATGTCATGTTTTAGATAAACATATTTATCGATCTTTCGATGAATTATATTTGGTTCATGACAAAAGTTCCATAGGTTATACGCAGGAACAAAACGCAAATTCTAAGGACATGTTATCATATTACTCGCAAGAAGAAATTGATAAGTATGGTGTTATAGGATTTGAAGTACGTGTTATAAATGAATGATAATCATTTTAGTAATCTTATAAGGAGTAAAATTATATGAAAAGTGATATAGAACAAGATAAGGAAGAAATATTACAAGAATTAAAATCTCTTATCTCGAGGTGTGAAAAAGCTCAGCTAAAATTTAAAGAAGGATGTTCTCAATATACTTTATTGAAGAATCGATTACATACATTATATACTTCAAAAGAGCTTATTGAGAAACAGATACGAACGTATTCCAAAGAAGAATTAGAAAAGGCATTGCCTCCCATTCTGTCAATTATTCACAAATGTACTAAGGCGCAAAGCAAATATGAAAAAGGGGCAGCACAATACAATCGCTACCTTAAAACTTTACGTGCAATGGAGCTATCAAAGGAATTGATTGAAGATAGGATGAAAAATTTCTAATATGTTTGACAAGAGGTACACAACTTAATGTAGTTATGTTATAGATTTTAAGTGCAATAAGTCTATTGAGCTTTGATGTATTTATCTATGTTTATTAGTTATGCTATAATTATATACATCAATGAACATTCATTGGGAAAGGAGGATAATATAATTATGAACTTAACAAGAAAGCGAGAACATATAAAATATGAACTA
>JAVWJF010000287.1:0-3107 GCA_036639195.1 Longicatena sp. | reverse complement strand
ATATATTGAAAATAAAAAAAGAGGGTCAAATTTTAATTGATTCCTCTAGTTTATTATTTCTTAACTAAATGACATTGTTATCTCAATCCTTTTTTTGTAGGTAGTTATCAAATGATTTGTATTAGTCTACAAATTCAAATTCAATGCCACAAATGTTAATCATATCTCCATCTTGACATCCAGCTTTACGAAGCGCATCATCGATTCCCATTTTACGCATTTTACGTGCGAATCGCATGAAGTCTTCCTCATTATCAAGTTTGCTCATTTTGAAAGAACGTTCCATTTCTTCTCCAACGAGTTCCCAATTACCATTTCCAAGATTTTTAATCTCAAAGGCTGGCGCTTCAGGTTCAAATTTGTACAATACACCTTCTGCATCTTCATCCACTTCTTCATCATTGTAAAGTGGGAATTGTGGTGTTGTTTCCAACAAGTCCGCAGCACGGTATAATACAGGATCTAATCCTTCCGCAATAATGGTCGTAGTCTCAAATACTTCAATATCCGGATAAGCTTCTTTGAATCGTTTTAAATTTTCTTGAGCTCCATCCAAATCCATCTTATTCGCAAGTACCACTTGAGGACGCTCCATCAAACGGTATTCATAATTTGCTAATTCATCATTGATGATACGGTAATCTTCAACAGGATCACGCCCATCGTTCGCCCCCATATCTACAACGTGTAAAATTACTCGACAACGTTCGATATGACGTAAAAATTGATGTCCTAATCCTTTTCCTTCACTTGCACCTTCAATCAACCCTGGTAAATCTGCCATAACAAAGCTTCTTCCATCACTAACTTGGACCATTCCAAGATTTGGCGCAATCGTTGTAAAGTGATAATCCGCGATTTCTGGTTTTGCTTTTGTCACCACTGACAATAACGTAGATTTTCCAACAGATGGAAATCCTACCAATCCAACATCAGCTAATACTTTTAACTCTACCTGGATATCAAATTCATCTCCAGGCGCACCTAGCTCACTATATTGTGGTGCCGTATTTTTACTAGATTTGAAATGATAATTCCCTTTTCCACCTTTCCCACCTTTGGCAATGATTTCTCTTTGCCCATGACGAGTAAGATCCGCAATGATCGCTCCAGATTTTGCATTCTTCACAATCGTTCCCTGAGGAACCTTCACTACGAAGTCATCTCCGCTAGCACCATGCATCTTTTTGGTCTTTCCATTTCCACCACTTTCCGCAAGCACCTTCTTTTGGTAACGAAGATCTAATAAGGTTGTACGTCCTTCATCAACTATGAAGACAACATTCCCACCATTTCCTCCATCACCACCACTTGGTCCTCCGAAAGCTACATATTTCTCACGGCGAAAAGATACGATACCATCGCCACCTTTTCCAGCCTTAACATGAACTTTAACTCTATCTATAAACATTGGGTATACCTCCTATCTTAGGATATCCAAAAATAAAATCCCCTAGTCGGGGATTTGTTTCATTACGCTTGTGGGTAGACAGAAACTTTTTTCTTGTCTTTACCTAAACGTTCGAATTTAACGATACCGCTTACTGTCGCAAACAATGTATCATCTCCACCTCTACCAACATTTGTTCCTGGGTGAATTTTTGTACCACGCTGACGATAAATGATTGATCCTGCATTGCAGAACTGTCCATCAGCTAACTTAGCACCTAAACGTTTTGAAGCAGAGTCACGTCCGTTCTTAGTAGAACCAACACCCTTTTTAGACGCGAAGAACTGAATATCTAAAGTAAATTTCATAATCACACCTCCTGATCGTTTAATTTTATATTGTTTTGATAATTTTCTTCAAGAGTTCGCAATTGAATCACATATGCCTCTAACAACATCTGTGCTTCATTGCTCTCTTGTTGTAATCTTATATTGATTTGTGATTCGCTAATATTGAAATCACAAGCACCATTCACCAGCTCATCCAATGCATTCATCATTCCAAATGTAATGGAACTAACCCCTGCACAGACAAGGTCCTGACCGTGTGGTCCTGAATCCGCATGTCCAACAACCGTGATATCACGAATGATAGAATCTTTGCGTCTGATGGATACCTTAACCATATTAAGCCTCGATAGATTCGATTGTTAATTTAGTATAAGGTTGACGGTGTCCCTGTTTACGATGAGAGCTACCTTTTTTCGCTTTATATTTATAAACGATAATTTTCTTAGCTTTCCCTTGTTTTTCAACTTTTGCGTTTACTTTCGCACCTTTAACGTAAGGAGTTCCAATTTTAGTTGTTTTGTCTGAACAAGCTACTACCTTGTCAAATACAACTTTGTCACCTTCTTGAACGTCTAATTTTTCTACAAAGATTGTAGAACCTTCTTCTACGCGGATTTGTTTTCCGCCTGTTTCGATAATTGCGTACATGTATCGCACCTCCTTCTATATTGTTTAAGACTCGCCATATAAGGTGATGATTTCTCATTCTTATACCTTTTCTGAGCGGTTGTAAATCCAAAAGGACATACAACGTAGTTAGTTTACCACAAAACGTTTTAATTCGCAACGTTTTTTTCACTTTTATTCATCTATGAAAAATGAATAGAAAGTTTTATAGATTCTCCCTTATATCATACTTCCTGTGTTTCAATACGGGTAATTTTCTTGATCAAACAAGAGTTATCTCGTTTTTCATCAATCACACCTTCCACATAAAAGTAATTCCCTTTCACAAGTTCTCCTGCGTGGATTTCGTATAGATTTGGCATACATACCAAATCAAATTTACTTGTTTCATCCGCAACAATTAAAAAAGCCATTAAATCTCCTTTTTTTGTTCGATGTTGTTTGATACGTTCAAGAATACAAATGAATTTAACATATCCTTTTTTGTTATGTAAAGATATGATGGATGGAAGCGTTGCATTGACCTTGCTACGCAGTTCTTCAATTGGATGTTTTGATAAATAAAATCCAATCATTTCTTTTTCTTTCTCTGCACGAAGTGCACTATTTTCCTTAATGGATATAAGCGCAGGTTTTGAAACTAAATCAAAATCAAAAAGCACTTGATCTGCATCTTCTATTTTAACCAAATCTCCATAACGCAATGCATCATCTAAAGAGGCTATCATACTTGCACGGTT
>JAVWJF010000286.1:0-3109 GCA_036639195.1 Longicatena sp. | reverse complement strand
ACGGTATTTGGTGGTATCCTTGCGAGCTTAATGAAGAATAAGAAAAAATGAAGTAAATGCATAAAAAGGGAAGCGATGTAACAAAAAAAAGAACACCCAATGCATAGTACTCATAATCCATCGTTTTATTATGAAAACTTGGTCTTACTCACTATAAAATGCGTGTTCTTTTTATCGTATACTTTTTATGTAATCCTTCGTTTACTAGAATTAAAGATGAAACAAGCTTCACGATATTTACTAACTGCTCTTCTAGAAATGAGAATTCCTTCATTCTCTAACAATTTTCTTAAATCTTCATCACTATAGGGATGATGCTTATCTTCTTCATCAATCAATACTGATAAACGTTTCTTTATTTCTTCTTTTACACTTTGTTCACTTCCACCATTTGCCAACATTTTCTTTAACGTATAATATTTGTTCTCAAATTCAAAAGACTTATTCGCAATAGCTCTTGAAATGGTAGAAACATGTAGTCCACAATTTTGGGCAATCATCGCTAGTGTTAAATGTTGTAATGGTCCATGATTTAGGAAAAAGTCATGTTGTACATCACAAATATATTGCATAATCTGTAAAAGTGTCATATTTCTTTTTTGAATACTTTGTTGTAGATTCTTCACAAGTGCGCGTTGTTGTCTCATAAAAGAGGTAAGTTCTTTACTTTCTTTCATAGATTCATCCATTTGAAAAGAAAGTGATAAATCATCGTTTAACAATTGGATATTTACAGTTTCATCTACAACATCAATTTTAAACTCTGGATTCACAAAGATGGTTTCTATGGAATAATTAGCAGCTGGTTTTGGATTGCATGTCTGAATGAAATGGAATCCTCTTTCCAACTCTTCCTTACATAAATGTGTCTCTTCTGCGATATGTTGCCATCTACGAAGGGCTAAATCTTCTAAGTAATTACACAATGTGTATGCAATCTGTGCATCTGCTTCCTCACTGTTTTTACATTGGATTTGAAGACAATCCTTTAAATCAAAGGCAAAGATCCCAACTGGTTCAAACGTATGTAAAATATTCAGATGTGCTTGTATTTGTGCTTTATGATAAGGAGAATGATGATAGAGCTGATCTTTTTTTACTCTAAAATACCCATTGCTATCCAATTGAGAGAGTAAATATTCGCATAATTCTTCATCGATTTTGCCATTATAAAGATGTACTTGTTCCATCACTTCATCATACAAAGAGCGTTTGCTATGATCATATTCTAAATATGCATCACTATCTTGTTCCACTTGAAAACCCTGCACTTGTAGGTAGGGATGTTCATTCATTTGTTCTTGTAAAAAGACTCTTAGCTCATCATTGCTATAGGATAAGATTCTTAATGAATCACTTTTTCCTTTATGAAATTTTGTCTGCAATGAAATCTCTGGTTTTGGAATGAGGGTTTGTTTCATAGTACGTTGACTCCTATTCTACATCCCCCTATATTTGTTATTAGAATTATACCATATCTAGCTAACACAAAAGAACCATTTAAGAAATAAACTATAAAAATAAAGAAAGATACTTAGGCTTTGTATCGCCTAATACGTATCTTTCTTATTTGTTTATTAAAATACTAAGATATCGCAATACCTGCACTTGCATAACCAACAACTGAATTTATTAAAGTTAAGCCTGTTGCAGTCGCAGTAAATACTAAGAGTAAGCGTGTCTGATTAGTAACATTGATATTTAAGCCAGTGAGTGTACCAGATGTGATTGTCCCAATAGCTAAGATTCCAGTCAATGTTGGAGACAGATTCAAGGTTGCCCCTGGAACTGCTGTAAAACTGTTGTTTGGTGTTGTTGATCTATAAAGTGTTGCAGTGATAGTAACGTTAGAACCAACAAGACTCAAGGCAGCAGTTGTACTGAAGAATGCACTTATACCAGTAATCGTACCTGCTCTAGGCATAGAGAACGCAAAGTTGGTAAGTGTTCCAGCTGCATTGGTTAAGTCAATAACTCCACCTACGATACTTAATCCAGCGGCACTAGAACCAAAACCTACAAATGCAGGAGTTCCTACTAAACCACCAGCAATAGTTGTTACTGTAATTGGTAATCCGGAGGAGAAAGGAATGATTGCGGCAGCACCTTCTTCTCCTTGAGGACCTGTAGGACCTGTAGGACCAGTTGCCCCATTAGCACCAGTAGGACCAGCGACACCTGTTGCGCCATTAGCTCCTGTGTTTCCAGTAGGGCCTGTAGGACCTACTTCTCCATCTGCTCCAGTATTTCCAATAATCATATATCTATATATTGGTTTACCATCTATCCATTTCTTTCCTGTATTTGCCTCAGCGGTTGAATATTTTATCGGTTTTGATACTTTTATCATAAATACGCTAGATAGCGTATGATAGGTTATTTCCAACGTCCAATTGCCATCCAAAAGAAATCTACGTGCTCTCCGACTTTGTAATTCACTTTATTTTGAAAATGTGCGCTAAATCCTTCTCCATTATCATCCCCAACATTCCAAAAAACTGAATTGGAATATGAATATATATTTGTAATTGTTATGTTTGGAAGGTAAACAAATTTAACAGGATAATTGACTTTGCACGATCCGTAGCTTTGCTCTTCTTTAATATTGTATATGATTCTACCAAAACACATCAATGTTCCATCCGGAAGTTTACAATATCCTTCGTTGCTTTTTATGGATGAGGATTTTAATACTTTTATCATAACCTACCACGTGTCATCACTAATCTAGCTTGACACCACCCTTCGTTTGAAGGAAGGAACTTATTGCCTTCCCTCCAATCCAAAGAGGGCGATAGCCCTGTGTGTGTGTGTGTGTGTGTGTGTGTTACCACATTCGCACGTCACTGTCAACATGTTTTTCATCTTTTTTCTCCTTTATTTACGCCTTCGGCTTTCCAGCTTGAATCCATTCATCGAAGTTTCCAAAAGTCGCTTCTTCTTCCGTTTCTGCAATCTTGAACAGATTTCCTCCAAGTACTTCATCGAGTTTTAAATCATCACTGATAAATATCATCTCTGCAGATGTTTCAACATAATATGGAACTCCTTGGGAATCTTGTAGTTGAACTTTAACGCAATTTAAATCACTCCTCGAAGTAGATAACTT
>JAVWJF010000285.1:0-3115 GCA_036639195.1 Longicatena sp. | reverse complement strand
AACAACAATTAAAAAGATCGAGGAATATGTACATGAGTATCAGATGATCTCTGGTAATCAAAACAGTCTAGAAAAAGAAATCGTATCTTTAAATAGGCGCTATGAAGCACAAGAAAAAGAAGAAGATAAACAATACTTCTATCGAATGTTAAAAGAAGAACATATTTTAATGGATTATGATGCTAAAGATTGGATGGAAGCTATCCGTGTTTCTGGTGATATTTTAATGAAACGTGAACATTTAAGCAATCATTACATCGATAAGATGATTCAGTTGATTGAAGAAAATGGTCCTTATATTGTCTTTGAACCGGGATTTGTCATTGCACATGCTGGTCCTCAAGATGGGGCACATCGTCTTGGAATTAGTTTAGTGCGTTTAAAACATGAAATACAATTTGAAAAGAATGGAACAAGGGTTAAATTTATCATATGTTTAAGTATCCCTGATAAAGAAAGTCATGTATTCTTATTATTTCAAATGTATAAATGTTTAATTAATCGTCAAATTTTCAAGTTTTTAAGTGAAGCAAAATCAAAAGAAGAGATGCGCTCTATTCTTCGTATATTTGAATTAGATAGTGAAGACATATAAAAAAGGATCGTCCATTTGGACGGTCCTTATAATTCGTTTAAAATTTTTTTTCGATTCTCATCGTATTCATCTCTACTGATAAGATTTTTTTGATAAAGAGAATCAAGTTCCTTTAATCGTTCTTCGACACTATTGGAATCTTTCTCATCAGAAACATGAATTGTGGCAGTGGATACACCATTTTTGGTAAATACATTGAGTGCGTTCATAACAGTAATTACGCCAGCTACTAAAGTCCAAACTATACCAAAGGCACCTCCACCAGGAATGATATAAAACAATCCATAACATACAAATGCAATTCCTATAATTAATCCCATGATAGATTGTATTTTACCAGGTCGGATGTTTACATTTCTCGCCATAAGTCACACCTCTTTTTCATATTATAGCATAATTGCAATATTGTTTGTCCAACTTCGTCGAAATGTTTTTCATAAAACAAACCATCTATGAAATATCCAGAAATAAAATGGTTATACTAACAAAAGCGACATTGGAAAAACATATACTGAGGAATGATAAGGATGGTGATGATATGAAGTATCGCATGAATAAACAAGTGAGCGCAATCATGGATTGTGCAAAACAAGAAGCTAAAGACATGGGAAACAACTATATCGGCAGTGAACACTTACTGCTAGCGATATTAAAAGATAGCAGCACACCTTTATCCAAAATGTTATCTTCACAAGGGATGTACTACTTTCAATTGAAAGAGGATCTTATGGTGTTGTTTGGATTAAAGGATCAAAATGTAGAAGAAATACAAGTCACGCAAGTAGTGGATAGTATTTTAGAAAGTGCTATGATGAAAGCAAATCAAAAACAAACGAAGCAAATGGATGTGGAATGTTTGTCTTTGGCTTTGTTGCATACGACAAGCTGTGTGGCAACAGAAATTCTTCATCGTTATGATATTGATGAAGATATCTTACTGATGCAATTGGAGAATGGCTCTATGCATGAACTTGATAAATTAGGAGAACTACGTAATTTAAATGTATGTGGTAGTAATGTAGATATTGTAGGAAGAGATGATGAATTGAATTTCATGATCTCTATTTTATCGCGCAAGGATAAAGCAAATCCTTTGTTAATTGGAGAACCAGGAGTTGGAAAAACAGCATTAGTAGAAAAATTAGCGGGTATGATTCAACAAGGAAAAGTACCTTCTTTAGCAAATGCAATCTTATATGAACTGCATTTGAACTCTTTGGTAGCTGGCACAAAGTATCGTGGAGATTTTGAAGAGAAGCTTCAAAATATTATCAAACTATTACAAAAATATCCTAATGTCATCTTATTTATCGATGAAATTCATCAGATGATAGGGGCAGGAAAATCTGAAGGTTCCATTGATGTATCGAGTGTTTTGAAACCTTATCTTGCAAGAGGTATTATCAAATGTATTGGCGCTACAACGATTGAAGAGTATGAGAAATACATTGAAAAAGATCGGGCATTGGAACGTCGTTTTCAAGTGATTACAATCAAAGAGCCTAGCAAAGAAGAAACTGTAGAAATGTTAAAGGCAAAAATAAAAGAATATGAAGAGTTCCATTTGGTACAGATACCAAAGGATATGATATCGACGATTGTACAATATTGTGAATATTATATTCCTGCACGAAAATTCCCAGACAAAGCCATTGATGTTTTAGATTTGGCTTGTGTGGGAGCGAAACGTTCTCATAAACAATTCATAGATGAAGAGATTGTGAAAGATGTTATTGAAAAATTAACTTCGATACCTATCGCATCTCGAAATCGGTTGGATGAATTAAGACATCAATTAGAAAAGAATATGGTAGGACAAAGGGATGTTATACGAAAGGTAATTCATCAATTGGAATGGATTGAACAAGGAGTCATATCGAACCGACCTTTAGGAGTGTGGCTTTTCCTGGGAAATCATGGGGTAGGTAAGAATACATTGATTGATATATTCAATCATAACTATTTAAACCAAGAAGATGTTGTGCTGTTTGATATGGCATCATTTGAAAAGAATATCGAACACAATTTATCAAAGCTACGTAGAAATCCATATACCATCATATCCATTACCAACTTACACATGGCTAATGAGGGAATGTTACAGTTCTTAAGACAGTCGATTCAAAAAGGGTATATTGAACGAGATATTTATAAAATTGATTTACGTCATTCCATTATGATTATGCAAGGAGATTTCCCGATATCCAAACATAATTCTTTACGATTTGATGAAGAAACTCGTCCATATGAACAAATAGAAAGGGCTCTTGGAAAATCGTTTGTGGAGATCTTTGATGAAATTTTTATGTTTCGTGATTTAGAACCTAAAGAGAAAGTATCGGTTGTACAAGGCATGTTGAAGAAATGGAATAAAACAATGGAAGAGACTGCCATCATGGAAGCAATTGAAACAAGTCCAACATTGGAAGCCGCAACGAAGAAGTTAAAACAGAAAATAGTAAAGGCTTAATTAAAATGAAATTTACGAGGAGTCCTGATAAGGACTTCTTGTTGTTTTAT
>JAVWJF010000284.1:0-3128 GCA_036639195.1 Longicatena sp. | reverse complement strand
ATCACTTTTGAGGCAGTATATTTGGACTGGTCATCAAGTAAATATAGGAATGTTTCACAAAATGCAATCAATGGATATAAAGCGGCATATGCAAAATGTCAATCGATTAAAGATAGGCCAATTATAGATATAAAAACAATGCATTTTCAAAGGATTATGGATGACAGTAATCTATCCCTTGCGAGTGATTTGAAGCTGAAATCTCTTATGGTATTGGTATGCGAATATGCAATGCAAAACGACATCATTTCTAAAAATTATGCGAAATATGTTATCGTAAACCGTAAAAATGCAACACCAAGCATTCATAAACCTTTTACAGAACAAGAAATTGATATCTTATTTGATCATGATAATATTCCGTTTGTGGATACAATATTGATCATGATATACACAGGTTTTCGCGTAGGAGAATTATTCGCTATAGAACGAAAGGATGTAGATATCAAAAATATGACAATATGTGGAGGAAGTAAGAGCGAAGCTGGAAAGAATCGTCTTGTGCCAATTCATGAAAGAATACAACCTTATGTTTTAAACTATTATAGACAACGACAAGAATATTTAATTTGCGAATTGGATAGTGGTGACAAAATTAACTACCATTCATATCGTAAAGAATATTTCAATCGCATCATGGGTATGCTTGGTATGGAGCATCTTCCTCATGATTGTAGACATACCTTTGCAACTCGTTTGAGCAATGTAGGGGCGAATACAAGCGCAATAAAGAAATTGATTGGACACAGTTCCTATTTAACAACAGAAAAAATTTACACACATAAAGATTTAGGGCAATTACGACGCGCTATAACAAGTTTAAAATGATGATAGCTACGTGTTAGCTATGTGGCGTATATGCAAAAAAGATACCGATGAGGGGTATCTTTTTTATGTACACTACATTTTCTTTTTTGTTCTTGGTTTTGGTAGGGGAGTAACAGGTTCTACTATTTCCATAATTTGTTTTGCGAAATCACGATTATCAATATCTAGTATGTAATGTTCCTTTGCCCCTGTATAAGGAAGTCCAGTTTCTGCTTTTTTCATAAGTTCTTCAATACATGGAAGCTTTTTTACGAATACAGTGTTATCACATACCAATAAAATAGGTTTATCATTAATATATACCATATATTCACCAAACATTTTACGATAGCGAAGTTCACCTACTCCTTGTATTTGTTCACATACATATTCTATATAATCTATTGTTGTTGCCATATAAATTCCTCCTTATAAATCTAACCATAACTTACAATTTGCAATTCGTTTACCTTGATCTCCTTGTTTTTCATCGTATGAAAATTGCGTCAATAATGCACAAGGAAACTCTTCACACAAACCACAATGCGCATGTCCCTTTGTCTCGCAACAAGACTTCAATGGACATTCACCCCAAAATGGTTGTTTTATATTTACACATCCAAGACAACCCGTTTGTTCTTTGTATGTGCACGTACTACATGTAATACCACATCTTGATTCTATCATATGCCATCCTCCTTTTCTTAAAGGATAACATAGGCTTACTGACACCTGTGTGTCAGTGTTCTTCATATTTAAGTAAAAGTTTATGTGCTCTTTCTTTTATTACTTTACGAAGGTCAACCGGTTGTATGAGTTCTGCTTTATCTGCGAAGCTTAATATCCATTCTAGAAGATATTCTTCATTGGTGAATGGAAAGGTAAAGAGAAGAGAGCCATTATCTAGTTCTTGAAAGCTATCAATTCCATATTCATCGATCAAGCGATAGCGAACACTTGCGTCAAATAAGACTTCTGCGTGTATTTCATCTGTAAAATAATGATGAAAATCAAGGCTTTCACTTGGGATTTCTCTTAATGAAAAGAATTGAGAGGTGATAGAAAGATTCGTCATTCTAGATAGTTTGAACAATTTACACGTATCTTTACAAGATTCAAAACCTAACACATACCAGCTTGACCATTGAAAGACTATAATATAGGGTTCAACATAACGAAGACTTTCACCATTTGCATTATGATATTGAAAGGAGATAACGTTAGAATCTTCAATTGCTTGATGTAGTTTCCTAATGCTTATGGACAGTTTATCTTTATAGTGGGAAGATAAATCTATCATGATATGGTTTGCGATGTACATGTTTTCTGTTGTTGAGGCAAATTTTGAAATAACATTTTGATATCGATTATCTGCGGAAATACTATCCAAACATAAAAGACCACTACATATCGCTTCTAGTTCCTTTTGAGTAAAGAGTGTTTTATCTATTTTATAATCCTCATTAATCATAATGCCACCATCACTTCCGGTATTGGTGATGATGGGAATGCCTGCAAGTGTTAGATCTGTTACATCTCGATAAATGGTTCGTTTGGACACTTGAAAACGTTCCGCTAGATAACTAGCGGTTACTTTTTTGTTTTGTAGTAAGATTATAATCATAGCAAGTAAACGTTCTATTTTCATACGATTCCCCTTTGAGATCTATTACTATAAGAGTATCATATTTAGGTCAGAAATTCATAAAAAAAAGGAACATAAGTTTCCTTTTTAAATAATGGCATCAATAATTCCATAAGATTTGGCTTCGTTTGCGTTCATATAGTAGTCACGATCACAATCTTTCATAATGGTTTCTTTATTTTGTTTGGTGTGATTACTAAGAATGGAATAAAGTCTTTGTTTTACAAGTTGCATGTGTTGTGCCGCTATCTCCATGTCCTTGGCTTGCCCTTGCATGCCTCCTAACGGCTGATGGATCATAATTTCACTATTCGATAGGGCGCAGCGTTTCCCACTTGTACCAGCGCTTAATAGCACCGCTGCCATACTTGCGCAAATACCCATGCAAATGGTAGACACCTCACATTTGATATAGTTCATAATATCATAAATGGCTAAACCTGCACTAACACTTCCCCCAGGGGAATTGATATACATTTGAATGGGATCATTGCTAATGCTGGACAAATATAACAGTTGGGCACATATTGAGGACGACATATTGTCATCAATTTCTCCAGTTAAAATAATAATTCTTTCCTTTAACAGACATGAATATAAATCATAAACTCGTTCACTGCTTGCATTTTTTTCTATGATGGTTGGTACAATCACCATGGTATCAACTCCAGTCTAT
>JAVWJF010000283.1:0-3134 GCA_036639195.1 Longicatena sp. | reverse complement strand
AGCTCCTAGATACCATATAAGTATCTAGGAGCTTTTTGGTTGGTGTTTTATTTTAACGAATAGCGAGTTGGATTTCTTCAAATATATCTTTTACATGTTCCAATTTAGTTGCTTTATAAGCATTACTACCGCAGAATAAAAGTGCATTTTCAGTATCTCCAATAACCGCATGAATAAGAGCTTTGGAAATACAGTAAGGAATATCCGTTATACCACATTTGTGAAGGCAATCGTAGAAACAAGCTTTATTGCCAGCAGGGTTTGTAACATAAGGGTTCAAAATAGCACGTCCTGGCATCCCTACAGGACTTTTAATAATGCCTATAGTTTCAGGCGTGGAGTTGATATAAGCTTCTTTAAAAGCCAAATGGGCATCACATTCATAGGTTGTAACGAAACGAGTAGCCATTTGGATGCCATCAGCACCTATTTCAAGCATATGTTGTACATCTGTACCATCATAGACACCACCAGCCACAATAACTGGAATAGATTTATTGTATTTAGCACCATATTCTTGGGCAATGACTTTAACTTCTTGAAGAATATCCTCAACTAGAGGAGGACATTCTTCAAGATCAGAGGCAGAAAAGCCTAGATGCCCCCCTGCTAGAGGTCCTTCTACTATGATTGCATCAGGTGCAAAATTATATTTGCGGTCCCATTGTTTGCAAATAATATTGGCAGCTTTAGCAGAAGATACAATAGGTATAGCCTTAGTGTGTGTATCCTTAGTATATTTAGGGAGATCTAGAGGAAGTCCAGCACCTGATATAATTAAGTCTATTTTTTCCTCTACAGCCTTTTTCACATATTCAGCATAATGTTTCATGGCTACCATCAGATTAACACCAATAATGCCATCGGGAGCTATTTCACGAGCAAGTTGAATTTCGTGTTTTAAAGCATCAAGATTAGCACGAAGAGGATTTTTAATAAAGTCTTTCTCTCTATAGCCAATTTGAGCGCCAGAGATAATACCAATTCCCCCACATTTAGCAACATGGCCTGCGAGAGAACTAAGAGAAATTCCCACGCCCATACCGCCTTGAATAATTGGGAAAGTAGGTTTTAAATTTCCTATAGTAAGTTGTTTTTTTAACATAAGTCACCTCATATAATAAAATTTGGTCTATAATTGATTTGATTTATAAGTAATTTGATTTATAAGTAATTTGAATAACAAGTAATTTGAAATTCAAAGTATATAAGTAGTATAATCATAAATTAAAAAGATGATATGAAGAGGAAAATTAAATAATATTGAAAAAATGGAATAATATGGTATAATTTAATAAAAGAGTCTCGTTACTAATGAAGGGGGATCGGAATGAACGAAAAAATGTACACCATCAAAGAAGTGGCCACAGCTTTAGATATCGAAGCATATGTATTAAGATATTACGAAAAAGAGTTAGATTTACAAATACATAGAAATGCTCAGGGGCATCGTATATATACACAAAAAGATATGGTTATATTACATCAAATCAAAGAGTTGAGAGAACAGGGGTTGGAGTTAAAAGGAATTCGTAATGTCATACATAATTTAGAAGAAGAAGGAATAGAGTCGCTTGCACAAGTGGGTGCTACGTCTATAAAGGGTATACCAACTTTAAATGCAGAAGTAGATATAGATATTACGGACAAAGATGATCAGAAGGTCAAACAGTTTAGTCTTATTATCAAAGAAATGTTAAAGCAAACACTTGTTGAATATGGAGAAGAAAATAAGACTCAACTTAAAGAAGAAATTAGTCAAGAGATGGATATAATGATGAATCAAAAAATTATGGAACTTGAGGCGATTCAGCAACTTAAAGATGAAGAATACTATAAGAAAATTGATGAGACGATGAGAGAGATGCAAGTGATGCGCAAACAAATGGCTGAGCTTGAACAAATTGGGCAAAAAACTTCCTTATGGAAGAAAATATTTAAAAGTAAATCTCAAGAAATAGAAGAAAAGAGTATGTAGGGGCAAACTACATACTCTTTTCTTTTGATTTATTTTAATCGTTTTGATATTAAAAGAAATTACTAGGCAAATACAGGTAAGTTATATTTTGTAAAGATACTTTTAGCTTGTGCTACAGATTCTTTAGTAGGTTGTTCAGTATCAAGTAAAGAATACTCAAAACCAAGTTGTTCCCATTTAAACTCACCCATTTTGTGGAATGGTAGTATATCAATACGTTGTACGTTGGATAATGTAGTTAAAAATTGTGCTAAGTCATCAATATCTTTTTCATTATCTGTAAGATTAGGAACGTATACATAACGGATCCATACAGGAATATTACGTTCGTTAAGATGTTTAGCAAAAGCTAATGTAGGGTCTAAAGGTACCCCAGTTAAATCTTGAAATACAGAAGGATTATATGACTTAATATCAAGTAAAACAAGATCAGTATAATCAAGTACAGGATTAGCTTTTTCGATAGCAACAAATCCAGAGGTATCTAAACAAGTGTGGATACCTTCTTGCTTACACTTCACAAACAGATCTTTTACAAAGTCTGGTTGAAGAAGTGGTTCCCCACCGCTTACTGTAAGACCACCACCAGAAAACTGCATGAAAGACTTGTATTTTACAATGTCTTGAATCAGATTGTTAGTATCTTCTTCCTTTCCGTCATTCATTTTCCAAGTGTCAGGATTGTGACAATATTTACAACGAAGGGGGCAGCCTTGTGTAAATAAAATGTAACGAATCCCAGGCCCATCTACAGTACCGCAGGTTTCTACTGAGTGAATTCTGCCTATCATGTCATATACCTCCCGTAGTGTAAGAAGATAAGAGGATCTCTTATCCTCCTATCTTAAAATTTATTTAGTAATTAGAATCTTTCGTGGAATGTTCTGTTGATAACGTCTAATTGTTGTTCTCTTGTAAGACGAATGAAGTTAACAGCATAACCAGATACACGAATTGTTAATTGTGGATATTTTTCTGGGTGATCCATAGCATCAAGTAATGTTTCACGATCAAATACGTTGATGTTTAAGTGGTGACCATCTTGTACGAAGTAACCATCTAACATACCAACGAGGTTGCTGATACGTTCGTCTGCTACTTTACCAAGAGCACCTGGAACGATTGAGAATGTGTATGAAATACCATCTTCTGCATG
>JAVWJF010000282.1:2873-3143 GCA_036639195.1 Longicatena sp. | reverse complement strand
TGAAATCAGTTTAAGAAAACACCAAAAGGATGCCATAGCTCATATTCTTTATGGTCATAACGTACTACTTGCACATGTAGTTGGTGCAGGAAAAACATTTGAAATGACTGCAGGATGTATGGAACTAAAACGTATTGGTTTAATTCAAAAGGCAATGTTTGTTGTTCCAAATCATTTAGTGGAACAATGGGGTGCAGAGTTCTTGCAACTCTATCCTTCTGCTAATATTCTAGTAACCTCAAAAAAGGATTTTGAAAAAAGCAAGCGTCA
>JAVWJF010000282.1:0-2863 GCA_036639195.1 Longicatena sp. | reverse complement strand
TTCCCAATTTGAAAAGATACCAATGTCAGTGGAAAGACAAAGACAATTAATTATGGAGGAAATCGAATCCATAACAATGGGTATTGATGATTTAAAACGAAGTCGCGGTGAGAAGTTTTCTATCAAGCAAATGGAAAAGACAAAAAAAGGTTTAAAGAATCGTTTAGAAAAGTTAAATGATGATAGCCGTAAAGATGATGTGGTTACTTTTGAACAACTTGGAGTTGATTATCTATTTGTTGATGAAGCTCACTTTTATAAAAACTTATTTCTATATACAAAAATGAATAATGTAGCAGGAATTAATGCAAGTGAAGCACAAAAATCATCTGATTTATTTATGAAGTGCAGGTATCTCGACGAAATTACGAATGGAAAAGGTGTTACTTTTGCAACAGGAACACCTATTAGTAACTCGATGACAGAGATGTACACAATGCAACGATACCTTCAGTACAATACGTTGGTAAAGCATGGGCTAGAGCATTTCGATAGTTGGGCATCAACGTTTGGTGAAACGGTAAGTGCTGTAGAATTATCTCCTGATGGTTCAGGATATCGAATGAAAACGCGCTTTGCGAGGTTCTATAACTTACCTGAACTTATGTCGATGTTTAAAGAAGTTGCAGACATTAAAACTGCAGATATGCTATCTCTCCCTACCCCAACTCCTCACTATCATAATGTGTCAGTCAAACCAAGTGAGATACAGATTGAAATTGTAAAGAGCCTAGGAGAGCGTGCTGAAAAAATTAGAAATAAAGAAGTTGATCCAACAGAAGATAACATGTTGAAAATCACAAATGATGGAAGAAAAGTTGCATTAGATCAAAGACTAATAAATGACTCCCTTCCTGCATTTGGAGAAAGTAAAGTTGAGGCATGTATAAATAACGTTTTTGATATATGGAACACCACAAAGGATAAACGATCAACACAATTAGTCTTTTGTGATATGTCTACACCTAAACCTGATGAGTTCAATGTCTATTATGATATAAGAAGTAAATTGATAGAGTTAGGTATCCCTGAAGATGAAATTGCATTCGTTCATAATGCTAATTCAGACTTTCAAAAGAAAGAATTGTTTGGAAAAGTACGATCAGGAAAAACGAGAGTACTATTAGGTTCAACACAAAAAATGGGTGCTGGAACAAATGTACAAGACCTTTTATATGCTAGTCATGATTTAGATTGTCCTTGGCGACCAAGTGATTTAGAACAAAGGTCAGGGCGTATTATACGTCAAGGAAATACGAATAGCGATGTTCATATTTACCGTTATGTAACCGAAGGAACTTTTGATGCTTACTTGTATCAGCTTGTAGAAAATAAACAAAAATTCATTGGACAAATAATGACTTCTAAAACACCTCTTCGTTCAGCAGATGATATTGATGACTCCGCATTAAGTTACGCAGAAATTAAAGCATTAGCAAGTGGCAATCCAGAAGTAAAAGAAAAGATGGATTTAGATATTGAGGTCAATAAATTGAAGCTTGCGAAAGCAAATTATCTTTCAGAAAAATATGATTTAGAAGATAAAATCATGAAATACTATCCACTTAAAATTCAATCTATCAAAGAAAGAATTGAAGGATTGCAAGAGGATATAAAACGCATCGAGTTAGCTCATGAATTTACTTCTATAACTTTGTTTGGTAAAACCTATACGGATAAAGAACAAGCAGGAAATGCTTTACTACTAGCGTGTAATGAATGTAAGTCTACTGAACCTATTAAAATAGGAGTATATCGAGGCTTTGAAATGGAAATCAAATATGATTCATTTTATAACTTTCATGTTGTTAATTTGAAAGGACGATTAACTTATCCAGTTGAACTTGGAAAAGATGTATATGGTAACTTAACAAGATTGGATAATCAACTAGATTCATTTGAAAAGAAATTATCTACAGAAAAGGAATTACTAAAAGAAAATCTTCAACAACTCGAGTATGCAAAAGAAGAGGTTGAAAAGCCTTTTGAAAAAGAAAAACTACTAGAGGAAAAATCAAAACAACTTTCTATTTTAAATAAAGAATTGGATATGAATAAAAAAGATGACGTTGATTTATTTGATATATCAGATGAAAATGATAATGATTTATCTAAACAGAAGAACATCGAACTTGAAAGATAGATTTACACATTTGAATAAGTTTGAATAATCTTATAAACTCTTTTTCATAAGGAGGTCACATTATGATAGAAAGAGCTGATGGTCTTGTTGAATTAATTGAAGAATATTTTTTTGAAATTGTAGATACAGGTCTACTAAATTTAGAGGAGGATGAAAGATTCAAAGGTATCAAAGAAGAAAAAGAAAAATTGTTTATGGACTATCCTAATTTAGCGAAAGCAGTTCTTTACGAAGATGCACTAGAGCTTAATAAAAAAGATATAGAAGGTCTAAAACAATTATTAGGGATTAATCAATCAATTTCTATGTTAGAAATGCAGTACTGCTATTACAAAGGAATGAAAGATTACGCAAATCTACTAAAAACAATAAATAGCAAATGATAGAAAGGATTTCAAATTGTGAAGTCCTTTTCTTATTTGAGAGGTATCCAAATTTGAAAAAACATATAAAAAAAGAAGAGTTAGCCAAAGTAAAAGAACTAGATTTATTATCTTATTTCATAAATTATGAACCTGATGAATTAGTGAAAATCAGCAGAAATGTCTACGCTACAAGAACACATGGGAGTTTGAAAATATCAAATGGAATGTGGACATGGTGGGCTCATAATATCGGTGGTAAATCTGCATTAGATTATTTCATTAAAGTCAAAGGCTATGAATTTTTAGAGGCAGCTCTTTATCTAAACAACTGTATTCAAAAAAACAAACCAATTAT
>JAVWJF010000281.1:0-3172 GCA_036639195.1 Longicatena sp. | reverse complement strand
GTCCCATCTTTACCTCCTATGAATTTATTAAATGGTATCCATCCATATTGACTTGCGTTTATGGTGTGATCGTTTCTATCTTCCGGTTCGTATTTGTCTTCTTTCCAGCAATACGACTCCAGTTCAATTATGTGGTTAATGCAATGTTCCATGACCAGATATTCACCTTCATGTATGTAACCTAATTGAGCATGTATTCTATCAATAACTTTCATTTTTGATTTCCAAGCACCGTTGAATGTATAAATGCATGCGTTATTACGCTTGTATTTGTGGCTTTCTTTAATTGTCGCCTGATCAGCACTATCAATATACACGTTCTTAGCAAAGCCCCATTCTTTCCGATTCCATTCCAAGAATTCAACTAAATGCTTAATGACATCGGATGGTGCTAATGGCTCTGTTAAGTCTGCATTATTCGTTACTTCCTCATCCAGCACAACGCATTTACCACACATTGTTATGCCGATGAATATAAATGAGATGGTGTCAGGACTATCGCTTGAATAAGCAGTATCGACACCGCATGAGAAGTATCTATACTTAAACTGCTTTGCCTCATATTTTTTAATCGTATGTTTATTAGTATTAAAATTAGAAAACACTAACCCTGTTGCTCTACCTCTGAGCCCTAGGATCTTATTTTTATATATTTTAGTTCCTGGAGGAACATTTTCTATAATTCTGTCTTTTTTTTCTTTCGTGAGACCTGCATTGTCATCAAAAGTAAAAAACCAGTAAGTCCAATTAGGCTTTGCTGGTATTCTTTTAATCATTTCCATAATCTCTTTTGGAACATCATTTTTATATTTCTCAATCGGCCTGCAGCAGTTAACATACTCATCGAATATTCTTATGTTTGGATCATCAGGATTAAGTGTCCCAATTAAATAATCACTACGCATAGCGGCTTCTCTTACAAAATCAATATCGGCAATGTTGGCCTCATCGATATACAAACATCCGTATTGACCACCTAAAGCTTTTTTCCATCTGGCCTTATTATCATAACCAAGCACATAAATTATTTTATCGTGAGCTTTGTTGGCATCGACATGATATATAATATGCGGTAGCTTTATTTTACCTTTACCGTCCGGATTATAGTCAATCGTACTACCAAAGATATCTAAAATTCCGTTATCTTTTGTGATAATGTTTTTTTCAATTGTACCTAAATCTAATCCCGATAGGATGTGCAACTTTTTAGGTGATTGAGCAACCTTAAACATAAACTTAGGTACCCCAGTAGTAGTCTTTCCAGATGCAGTAGTACCTTCAAGGAATTCTACTGGTGCCTCATGAACCATGAAGTCAATATATTTTTCTGACAACAAGAACTGCTCCATTTAATCTGCCTTTGCTTTCTTTAGCTGGTCAAGAATAGAGTTTAATTTATTTGTTTCAACTTCCAAGTTTCCACCAACTTCAACTTCTTGTTTATCCTTCCACTTATCTGGCCGTCTATTCTTTAGCCAAAATATTTGAGCCGTTGTGTCTGGTGGGATATACACCTCTTCATCTGCATAAACAATGTGCTCTGTTTCGCTTATTCTTTTGCCGTTGTCATATAACACCTCTTTGCATTTGATTGCCTTCTTAACTGTTTCCTTGAAGCCTAACGCCTTTCTGTATAGTGCACTTTCAACTTTTGCATCCGCTACTTGCTTACCTTCGGTTAATGACTCCAGCAAATCCGGATGTATCTTTTTATATCCGTTAAAGGTGGATTCTGCAACACCAAGATTGTAAGCTATATCTTTATCAATCAAACCATCACGCGCCATCTGTTTTACATATTCAAGCTTCGGTGCAACGTGTGTATAATACTTATTGCCTGGCATCCTATCACCATCCTTTCTTATTATGTTTAATAACCTAAAAAGACACACGATAGAGGAGATTAAGGACTATCATATGCCTATTTAGATTATTAAAAAACACTCGGTTAAGAGTGCTCAATAATTTTATTCTTAATTTCAATATACTTAGAAGAATCAGTATCAAATATATATTTTTCAATGTCGTCATTAAATGAGTAAGTACCTTCATTATCAACGTCTTTCAAATTATTATAATTCAGACCAACATGCAATTGTAAATCTTCGTCATTAAGTAATAAATAATATTGTATATTGTTATACATGTCTTCAGCGATCATTAAAACAAATGTCTTTTTATTAATTGTGTTTACTTCAAACAGATGCATCAAATGAAAACCAAATGAATTTAGATACTTAAAATTTTCAACCTTATAAGAATCATTCCTGGCTAATATTTCTTTTATGCTAAAATCACTAATGATTTTGTCCATCCTTTCTCTATTTATTCTTGTTTGATCTTCGTTACGTTTTTTAATCAAATCTTCACCAGTCATTTGTGTTACCTCCGCTTTATACCAACATCATACTACAAAAGTAAATTAAAAGCACGTAGATATGCGTGCTTTACTAGAGTCAGCGGACTAATTAGCCTGGACTACTATCCAAAATTATTTTGATGCTTGGTGCTTTGTCTGTTAATTCATACTAACACTATAACACACTTGACATGGAAACGGGTTTCCATTTTAAGAAATTCTTCTTGCGATTTTTGTAATTAAGCGTTGAGCAACCTTGCAGACATTACCTTTTGTTGTGTAACAGTTCTCTGCAACACTCTCAGCATTCTCACAATGATTGTTAATCACATAGTCAATTAAAATATCCCTATGCGTTTCGTTTTTGATATTCTTTAGCCACTCATCTACTAATTCAACATGCTCAAAGTGCTTATCCTGCTCTTTTATAAGATCACTTTCACGTGCAAATAGTTCATTCTGCCAAGGCGTGTTGTTATTCTTAGCATCCTTTGAAACCCTTATGATGCCCATGGAAGATGAACCACACGATAGCTCTTCAGATATATAATTAAGTTCCTTCTGGATCTGGTCAACTACATGCTTGTGATACAAATAATCAGTGAAGCAATTCAACACATGTTTTTCTTTGATGCCTTGTATTTCTTTATCACTAACTGTTTTTATTTTAATCATTTGCGCCCTCCTGTTCGTGGTTTTTAGAACTTTGAATCTTATTGATTGACTTATATGCCTTGTCTAACACCTGTGCAATCATCACTCCTGATGCAGTTAGCTTTGGATCATCATAAATTAATTTTTTCTTGTTAATAA
>JAVWJF010000280.1:0-3181 GCA_036639195.1 Longicatena sp. | reverse complement strand
GCTTTAATCGTAATTTCTTTATCCTGTAGCATATCGTATCCTTTGACACTCACACGGGCACTTCTTGGTACTAAACCTTCGTGTTCATTCTCTACTGATAAACAACCTTCACCATTTTTTAAATATGCTTTTTGTACAGATTCAGAAATGATTCTAGGATTCGCTAGTGCATATTCTATACGATTGCCATCTTCATCTTGAACAACCACTGCAAGCATTTTTTTAGGAACTCCTAATTGAATGGCCGCAATACCAACTGCTGGTCGTAAATTTTGAGCTTGGGCAAGTTCATCATCCTGCGAATCTCGAACATAGGTTAACATATCGCTTAATAGCGCACGATTTTCACTATCTAAAGGCAATTCTACAGGAAGACTCTTTTCACGTACAATCGATTCACTGTCTTTTATTATATCATCATAATTATAACTCATAAGATTCCTCCTTTTCTTACTGTTCTATTTTATACGCTTTTGTGAAATAATGGAAGAGTTTTACCAAATAAAAGTGAAAATCATGATAGAATATGGTATCATAAATGATATGAATTACGGATAGGAGGGAAAGGAAACGATGCGCAAAAGAAATATACACTTAACATTAAAAATGCCAAAAAGTTTTGATTTTCTTTTACAGTTAACAATCTTGATTTTAATTGCCTTTGGAACGTTGATGATTGCGTCTACTACAGTAGGGCGTGTTGCGGAAGATGGCATTGCAATCGTAGCAATTGTATTTGTGAAACAAGCGATGTTTGTTGTTATGTCCTATATATTAATGACCTTTTTTGCGAATAACTTTTCGATGAGGAATGCAAAAGCAATCCTTCCTATAGCAGCGGTATTTATTATAGGAGCGTTACTATCTACACAGTTGTTTGAGGGTGTAAATGGTTCCCATGCATGGATTCGAATCCCACTTCCAGGTACAGAAGTTACGATACAGCCCTCGGAGTTCGCGAAGGTATTTATGATTGTTACGATGGCGGTGTATGTAGAAGTCGCTGGTCGGAAAAATTGGGATTTTTGGAGAATTGTAAAAGTACCTGTATTCTTTTTTGTTGGTTGTGCAGTGGCAATCCTTCTACAAAAAGATTTTGGTACCTTAATTGTTTTATTTTTGCTTTGTGCAATCTGCTTTTTAATTCCATCACATATCAATATACGAAAACAACAGCGATGGATCAAAATATTGTTAGTTGTAGCATGTGTTTGTTCTTTGATTGTTATGAGTGGTGTAGGGATTGATTATATTGCAAAGATGCCTTTTATAGGGCATTTTGCAACGCGTATATCCAATGCCATCAATCCATTTCTATCACCACATCTAGATGGATACCAGCCAATTAATGGTTTGTATGGATTAGCTCGTGGTGGTATTACTGGAGTAGGGCTTGGAAATTCTATACAAAAATATGGATATTTAACGCAATCAGATAATGACTACATTTTATCCATTGTGGTAGAAGAGTTGGGTATTTTTGGATTGGCAATTGTAATGATTGGGTATGGAGTGATTATACAAAGGTTATTTTATTATGCCTTCCGTACAAAGAGTGAAGGGTATAAAGTAATCTTAATCGGTACGGCTATGTATATCTTTATTCACTTTGCTTTAAATGTTGGAGGAGTATCTGGGCTGATACCATTAACGGGTGTTCCTTTGTTGTTTATATCAAGTGGTGGTTCTTCTTTGATGGCAATCATGAGTGCCATTGGAATATCACAAGCTGTCATATCAAGGATTCGACGTCAAGGTGCGGATGGTATGATAAAAAAGAGTCCCAAGGGGAATGGGGACTCTTTAAGAAAGGGAAGAGGAGAAACAAAGATTGGGGGGTAACAACCTTTCGGTTGCAATAGTATCATTCCCTGATCCTATTGCTTTATACATAAGGAGTTGAAAAAAATGCGCATTGTGGCTGGAACCTTTCGCTCACGCGGAATTAAGGCAGTGGATGGTGAATCCACACGACCAACTACAGATAAAATAAAAGAGGCAATCTTTTCACGTATTGGACCATACTTTGATGGAGGAGAGATGCTTGATTTGTTTGCGGGAAGTGGGAATATGTCTCTAGAGGCAATTTCTAGAGGGATGGACCATTCGCTTATGGTGGATTATCATGGTAAGGCTATCTCCACCATACAACAAAATATTAGATCATTAGACTGTAAAGAAAAGTGTGATGTTTGGAAAATGGATTATAAGAGCGCACTTCGTAAGGCAAGTATAGAGGGAAAGAAGTTTGATCTAGTATATTTAGATCCTCCCTATAAGAAACAACAGATTATGAGTATCTTAACCTATTTAGAAGAAAATGATATGATTTGTGAAGATGGTGATATCGTTTGTGAAAGCTTGAAGGAAGATACTTTTGAAGATGTTGTAGGTAGTCTTGAAAAAGTAAAAGATGTAACATATGGTATTACGCGTATCACATATTATAAGAAGAGGTAAGTGTATGAAAAAAGCAGTATTTCCAGGAAGTTTTGATCCTATTACATTAGGACATGTTGATATTATCGAACGAGCAGCTCGTTTGTTTGATGAAGTGATTGTGGTAATTTTAAACAATTCGGAAAAACAGACGTTATTTACACTAGAACAACGTATGACATTTTTAAATCATGCACTGCATCATATTCCAAATGTTCGCTGTGAAAGTGATGCTGGACTTACCGTAGAGTTTGCAAAGCGTGAACAAGCGTGTGCTATCATACGAGGCGTACGCAGTGTAAAAGATTATGAGTATGAGGTTTCTATTGCTTCATTGAATCATCATATGCAACCTTCTATTGAAACGATAACATTATTTGCAGATCCCAAATATTCTTATGTATCTAGTTCTATGATTCGAGAAATGATGAAATACAATCAAGATGTGAGTGCCTTTGTAAGTGAAGAAGTATATCAGGCATTAAAGGAGAAAATGTAAGAGACGTGGAGCTAGCGTTTCTTTTCTTTTTGTAAGAATTTCATGGATGGAATCCATGGCATTCATAATTTAAAAATGCTATAATATACAAGACTATTTCAAATAGAAAGGAGGAATTGGATGAGGATGAATTTTCATTTTCCAAGCAAAGAAACAGCAAAAGGAAAAAGCATTACGGTTATTTGTATGCTATTGATTGTAGTAAGTCTTTATTCCGTTAGTTATTTCCTCTTTATGCGTACA
>JAVWJF010000279.1:0-3189 GCA_036639195.1 Longicatena sp. | reverse complement strand
GCTCTTTTGGAAGCACACATTACAAGCACATGTTATAGAACGTTTGGAACAGATTACAAACAAGGAACAGAAACAAGTTTTGGGAGTAAGTGTTTATGAGAATACAAATGACATGCATTACTATATTGCAGTGGAAACAAGTGAACAACCACCAGAAGGTATGTACATATATGAGATACCTGCGGCCACATGGGTAGTATTTGAAAATGAAGGTTCGTATAAAGAAAGTGTACAAAGTATATTTCAACGCTTCTATAAAGAATGGTTGTTATGTTCAGGATATGAATACGCAGGGTTTCCTGATATTGAAGTGTATCCAATGAAAGAACATAATACAAAACAGGGTCATAGTGAAGTATGGATTGCGATTAAAAAAATGAAGGAGGAAATTGAATGTATCATTTAAGGTTAAAAGGAAAGCATTATCAAATGGGTGTGAAAAGAGGAGCTATATTTTCTAAGGCAAAAATTACGTTTCCATTGCATCTAGATGAATTTCAAATACATCATGGTATAGAAAGTGAGAAGATATTAAAAAAGTACTTTCCAGAAATATGTGAGGAAATAAAGGGAGTTAGCGATACAATGGGGATGGACTATTCAATAGTTGCTTCGTGGATGTTATGTATGGGGTGTTGTATGTATAATTTAGAAGAAAATATACCGAAGGAAATTAGAGGGTGTACTGCTTTTGCTTACACAAAAGAGAATCGAGTACTCTATGGTAGGAATAATGAATTGCCTCCATATTTGCGAGATGGAAGTAAGGCTGAATTATATCAACCTAAAAATGCAAACGCATTTATACTTACAACCTCTTCTTTTATCAATGGGGAAGAAGGCATCAATGAACATGGTTTATCTGTCGCAATGACCTTTGTTATGACACAATGTAAAAATATTCGACCTGGGTTTAACTCCTGTTTTATCGTACGATATCTGTTGGAAAAAGCAGATTGTACCAATCAAGCGATGGATATGCTTATGGAACTTCCGATTGCTTCTAACTGTAATATTTTGATTGCGGATAAAAGTGGAAATATGGTGGTTATTGAGTGTACATCTTTTAAAAAAAGAGTGAGAGAAGCCATACCTACAAAAGAAGGACATGTTGTGTGTTGCGTGAATGGTTTTAGTTCAGATGAGTTTCAACAGTATGATGAATCGAACGGTGATGATTATCACTCAAAAGAACGATATGAAGTAGTTATGAAGTACTTTATGACACAACATGACAATAGTTCAATCGAAGAGATTGAGAAATTACTAAAAGGGGAGTATGGGTTTATGTGCCAATACGAGGAAGATGATTTTGAAACAGTTTGGAGTTCTGTGTTTGATTTAAAGGATTGTATGATTTATCGTGCGGAAGGTGATCCAAGAAAAAAGAAGTTTATCGAGGACAAAAGATTACATGATGTTATAAATAAAAGAAAGTAGGATATCAATGATAAATCCTATATATGTAATCGTGAGTAAGTATTACCCAGGAAATAAAAAGGCTATAAGAGTGTGATCTTATAGTCTTATTTGTATCATGTTATGTAGATGGAAGGAATAGATATAGAGTTGAACTTGTTTGTTTAGATAAATAGTTTTCATTGCTTTTTGATACGTATGAAGTTGTTCTTGGTAGCGTTCTATAAAGTCAGCTTCATTTGGTAATGCGTCTGTTTTAAAATCAATAATGGTAATCTCATTTTCATCAAGTGCTACAAAGTCCATATATCCATGTAATATTTCAGTTCCATGTTGTGCTGTAAAGGGAAGCTCATAATAGCACTCTTTTTTAGACGCAATCATATAAATCTTATTCTTTTGAAGATTAAGCAATGCCTGAATATCGTTAGGACGTATATCGAAAGATATGTCATCTGCGATATGTTTTATATCTTCAGATGAGAGTGCCTGATTCTTCATGATTTCTATCATTTTATGCATGTGAGTTCCATAAAGGCTTCCATTCAACACTTTGTCTAATGTGAACTCGGGAACTTCTATCCCTTTTGCTTGTGATGCGGTAGAGAACTGAAGTGGGGTGAATGGATGTTGGTATAGCGATATCGATTGATATGGAACTTCTTCCATCGGCTGTATTTGATTTTCCCACAAATGATGAACTTCACGAATCGTGAATAGAGGGCTTGTATGAGTGAGATATGTTTGTAGAATCCAAGAGGTATATCCATTTCGATTGTATACTTCAGACATCGTTAAAGGATGACGATAGGTATCTAGAGATAAAATACAATCTACAATGTGCATCTGTTGTTGAGCACGTGTTGTAGCTACATATAGAATACGCATTTCTTCTTCTAATTCTTCTTTATCTTTTTTGTGTTCCATCGCAATTCTTTGGATTGTAGTACGAATATATCGTTGTGGTAAATCCATCGCTTTCATGGCGATTCCAAGATCACTATCCGCAATGCAATAATCTTTAAATTCTATAGGTGTTTGATTATCAGTAGACCATAGGAATACCACAGGGAACTGTAGCCCTTTTGATTGGTGAATACTCATAACACGAACAACATCAGCTTCACTACCAACAGGGATTGCCTCTGCTGTTTGTGCATCTTTGATTTGTTCAATTTGAGCTAAGAAGGATTCTATGCCATTGGCAAAATCTTGTTCAAATTGGACGGCTTTTTCAAACAATAAATCCAAATTGGTTTTTTCTTGAATGGTCGTGTGATTTGTATAATAATTTTCCACGTTATATAAAGCGTTCAACATTTCACTTAAGCGGAACGTGTTGGCATTTTCTCTTAGGGTTTCAAAGTGTTCAAAGGATGGAAAAGGGTGTTCTTTAAAATATGCATAATAGGATTCTTTTTTATCTTTTTCTAATTTTGCTTGTGCTAAATCCTGTGCACTTCTTTGAAATAGTGGAGACATCATCAAAGCAACAAAAGGAATGTCATCGTGTGGGTTACATAAGCATTTCAATGCGGATAACATAATCTGTACGGAGCTTGATTGATAGAATCCGTACTTGATATCGATAAAGTAAGGGATGTGCAATTCATCAAAGGCTGCCTTTAAGTTATCTTTTCTTGCATTTCCACGTACCAAAACAACGAAGTCTTTCCATGAACGTTGTTCTTTGTTTTTTATATCGATGATTTGATTCGCAATATAATTTGCTTTTAATGTATTCTTCGCAATGATTAGGTGTTCTTCTTC
>JAVWJF010000278.1:0-3207 GCA_036639195.1 Longicatena sp. | reverse complement strand
TTGATTTTATCATAATTGCCATTTCTTCAAGGGAAGAAAGAAAAGCCACAATACATATCATAATTGCTGCAAAATCAAGCCCAAAACAAATATTGAGTATCGGAAATGTAAAGATAGAAGCACCAGTGACTTTATTCATCAAAGTATGTAGCGATGAAAATGTACGATACTTATAAAAACCAATACTATAACTAATCAACCGTAGAAATGTTATTGTAACAATGCACCACCATAGATACATAGGGAGATGAATGTTTTTTGCTACAACAACTAGAATTGCAATCGCAAAAACAAAATCGGCAATACTATCTAATTTAGCTCCTACTGCACTTTGTTGTCCAAACTTTCGGGCAAGAAAACCATCGAGTATATCACTAATGCCACACCACAAATAGCACAACCAAAAAGTAGCTGAATAAACCGGGGAACTAACTATTAGAATTGCAAATACAATACGCGAACATGTAATGACATTAGCCGAATTTTTGATATAATCACCCCACAAATTCTAATTTGTTTCCCTATTTTTGCCTTACTAATTTCACGATGCTCTCCACATGAAAACTGAATGGGAACATATCGACAGGCTGAATGATATCGATACAATAATTCTGTGCATGTAAATATTTTAAATCCCTTGCTAAAGTTGCAGGATCACAGGATACATAGATAATCTTTGCTGGATTCATTTGCACAATGCTACTAAGTGTTGCTTCATCACAACCTTTTCTTGGCGGATCTACTACCACTACATCAGGTTGTAAGCCTTGTTTCTGCAATATGTCCGCATACGTCGATGCATCACTACATACAAAATCAATGTTTTTCAGATTGTTTAAATCCGCATTCTTTTTCGCATCACGAATCGCAGCTTCTACAATCTCAACACCGATTACTTTTTTAGCTTTTTGCGCAAGGAACATAGAGATAGTTCCAACTCCACAATATAGGTCTATGATTGTTTCATCTCCCTTTAAATCACAAAACTCTAAAGCCTTACCATAGAGAACTTCTGTTTGTTTTGGATTCACTTGGTAAAAGGATTTGGAAGAGATATGGAATTTTAGATCATGTATTTTATCAGTAATCGTCGGTTCTCCAAATAGAAGGGTTTCTCTCTCCCCTAGGATTACATTATCTTCTCGTGTGTTTAAATTAAGTACTACACTCTTAATGTAAGGGAGTGCATCACATAGGTCTTTGCACATTTCTTTTTGATGTGGGAAATCCTTTGCACATACAATCCATACAACCATAACTTCACCTGTCGCAAACCCATCCTTAATTAAAAGATGACGGAAGTATTTTGCATTTTGATATTTACTTAAGAGTGTACACATTTCTTTTAATACTTCATTAATGCGTTCACTTTGAATCATACAAGTGTCTGTATCTACGATCGTATTACTATTAATACGATAAAAACCAGTAAGTACCTTGTTGTCAACACAACCAACTGGAACTTGGCCTTTGTTGCGGTAATTGCTGTAATGTTTCATTCCTAATACATCGTTTACAACTGTATCTACTTTCGCAATACGTGTGATGACATCTTGTACCTTTTGTTTTTTATATTGCAATTGTTCTTTATAGGACATATGTTGAAGTTGGCATCCACCACATTGTTTCGCAATAGGACATAATGGTGTTACACGCTCTTCACTTTTTTTAAGAATACGCCAAAGTTTACCAAAACCATATGTCTTTTTCACCATAGTGACAATGATTTCTCCTGTTTCCCCTTTGCACATACCTTTTACAAACAAAGGAAATCCATCTACTTTGACGACACCATTTCCATCATGTGTATATCCACTACATTCCGCAATTACTTTATCATTCTTTTTCATATTCTCACCTCTGAATAAAAAAGGGCTTATTGCCCTTTTTCTGCGTTTGCTTGTTCTTCCAGCAGTTTCTTCGCAACTTCCTCATTCTTTGCAGTTGTTGGAACGGAAACATTTGGCTCTGATGCTGCCGCAGTCTTTGTCTTAATCATAAATATTTGACCATCCGCGGATTTTGTTTCATCAGGGATATAGTTATAAACATTAATTTCCACATCATACATCTTTGTTGATTTTTTATTGTTTGTGAAATACGTATCGATTGGTAGAATACTATTCACACTATCGTATGCTTGATTCATAATGCTTGTAATTGTATCTGCACTCGCATCATCTGCTGTATCAATATTCACGCGTAATGTTGCGCTGATTAAATTGATTTCTATTTTCTCAGTACCGTCGATTTTTAAAGCTGTCTTTAACTCACTCAATTTCTTCTCAGTAATCGCAGGATTCAATGAATCTTCAAAGCGATCACCAACAGTAGGTTTCCCAGCATTATCTTTTGCGCCAAAATAAATATAAATCAGTAAAACAAGTGGGATTAGAATTACAATTCCCGCTACAGTATATAATATTTTACTGCTCTTACTAAGGTTTTTCAATTTACTCATAATTGCACTCCTAACACTTATTTATCACGTATGAAATTAGTATAACACATTATTTAGTATAACACAAAACATGGAAAAATAAAGTTTCTTCATCTTACGATTTTGTGAACTTAACGCTTTTTCAACTCTTCTTGAATCATTTTATTCGTCATCGCAGGATTTGCTTGTCCCTTAGATGCTTTCATAACCTGACCTACCAAGAAACCAACGGCACGATCTTTTCCGTTTTTAAAGTCTTCAATGGATTGAGGATTACTATCGAGCACACTCGTAATAATATCCAATAACTGAGAAGAATCACTCATTTGCTTCATGCCTTTTTCTTCTACTACTGTTTTTGGGTCTTTCCCCTTCATGATTTCTTCAAACACTTCTTTCGCTTGTTTGCCTGATATTTCGCCTTTATCTACCATATTAATCATATCTGCTAGATGTTGGGCTTTACAAGGATTATCCACGATTTTGATATTGTCTTTGTTTAAGGCAGCAACAACTTCAACGATAACCCAGTTTGCTGCTTTCTTATAGTTGTCTGTGAATTTCACAACTTCATCAAAGAAATCAGAAAGTTCACGATTGGCAACCAATACATCTGCATCGTAATCATTTAGACCGAAAGATTCTTGATAACGTGCTTTACGCTCATCCGGTAATTCCAACATCGTGGATTGTATTTCTTTGATCCAATCATCCGCGATACGAATTGGAGGAATGTTTGGTTCTGGAAAGAACTTGTAGTCAACATC
>JAVWJF010000277.1:2951-3223 GCA_036639195.1 Longicatena sp. | reverse complement strand
GTTGGGAATTGGTCATTTGCTTGGTGGTATTTGGAAAGTGGTCATCGAACTTGCCTATGTCGTAGTCTTCATTGTGATCATTGTAAATGTAGTGATGAAGCGAATCAATCGATATCGTAATCCAAATGATTTTAACAGTGATTCTTCTGTGTTTGATGATTTTAAAGATAGCTTTAGTTTTGAACAAGCTAGACATAACATGCATGCTAAAAACAATCGTCAAAGTTATACAAATCATGAAAGAAAAGAAAGAGAAGACTTCTATGAAGATG
>JAVWJF010000277.1:0-2941 GCA_036639195.1 Longicatena sp. | reverse complement strand
TATTTCATTTGAGGAACAAGAAGAGAGAAAACAGAGAACTGGATATGAATCTAGAGAAGATCGTATGCGTCAAAAAACGTATGGGACTAGCAGAGTAGAAGAGAATGTAACCAGTGTATTTCGTGTCTTAATGCGAATCTTCTATTGTTTATTGTTAATTCCTTTTATTGGTATCATTGTTGGATTGTGTTGTGCACTAGGTGCTATGGTGGTATTGAGTATTCAAGGATTTACTCTTGTAGGAGCTTACTTCTTAGTCGTTGGTGGATTGTTTGTAACAGGTGCGTTTTTATCCTTGTTGCATAGTGTCTTATGGAGAAAGGGGTAATCGATATGAAAAAATTTCTTATATCATTTATTATAGGTGTTGTTATGATGGCAATCGGTACTACCTCATTGATCTTCGAGATTGGTCAATTTGATCACGTACGTGCAGAAGAAATCTTATCAAATAACAAACTTGGATATCGTAGTGAAGTGTTCAATGTGAAAGAAAACGAGATGATAGATATACGCATGGAGGATAGTTATGGTGATTATTCTTATGAGTATGTGTATGATGAAAGCATGAAAGATCGTGTGAAGATATCTTTCTCGGATGCAGTCTCATATTCACGTTCTGACTTACAAGTTGTAGTGAACGATATTGATGGATATAACGGTGATTTCTTTACTGGATGGGATCATTTTAAATACTTCTTAGAAGGTTTAAAAGAACGTAAGATTTATGAACTACAAGGTGGAAATATCATCATTACCACAAGCTATGCAAATAAAGAACGTGTACGTATTTCATCTTATGATTATTAACTGCAGAAATGCAGTTTTTTTATATCTATATTGACAATATCGTTAAACGATATTATAGTATAGATAGAGGTAATATCGTTTAACGATATTAGAGAGGAGTGAGATTGTGCCAAGGAAACAATTAGATACGTTAACGGAACCTATGTACTACACTTTGGTAGCTTTGTTAACTCCTCGATGTGGTATCGAGATAACTGAATTTGTTTTAGATATTACGAAAGGAAGAGTACGTTTGGTACCTGGAACGCTGTATACCATGTTATCTAAGTTTGAAAGTGAAAAGATGATAGTGGAAACACAAGTAGATGGTAGAAAGAGAACCTATGAGATTACAGATAAAGGAAAAGGTATGCTTTTAGAAGAGTACAAACGATTAAAGGATATGATGGAGGAAGGGAAACCTTGGATGGAGGGGTTGTTATGAAAACAAAGTACACATTTTTAAGAACGCATGTGGAAGAGTATGCTTGTATAGAACAATACTTAGAGGAAATGTGCGAAAAAGGATGGATGTTAACACAACATATTTCTTTGTTTGGTAGTATTTTCTGTTTCCGTAGAATAGAACCACGTTCTCGTAAGTTTCGTATTGTATTTTCTAGTTGTTATGGAAATGTATTAAAAAAGCGCAATGAAAAGGAAGAACAGGATTATGTAGTGTTCATGAAAGACTATGGTTATCAGTATATATCAGGTGATCAAGATATGTTGTATTTCTATCATGAGGATAAACATGCGATAGATATCATAGAGGACAATGAGGAAAATCGAAAAAAATTACGCAAACAAATTTTTAGTAATGATGTGATTGGTATTCTTCTTACAATATTTTATCTCCTTATTTGGCCTAATCAAGCTCCGTCTCATTACGAATGGGTGAATTTAACACCAGGCTCACTTATCGTGACTTTTGTTTGTTCTTTGCTTATTTTCCATTTTGTTTGGCGTTTACTTCATGCCTTACTTTACCTCATAATAAGAAAGCCTGTAAAATCTTTGCTATGGTTGAAAATGCGTACAGGCGTATTTCTTGGTGTAGTTCTACTAGGGGAATTAGTAAGTGGTATTTTGTTGGGGGTTATGAGTAAGGCATGGATGTCTATGTTTGTATTTGCACAGCTGGTATTTCTTGTTTCACTTTTAACTTACTTGAAAAGGCCAAGAACGCAACCTCGATATGCGTATTTACTAGCTACTGTTTTAGGGTTTGGTGTTTTATTACTAATGGGGAGTAAGTATAGTTTGAGCAATGAAACAACATTACCCAAAGAAAAGATTCCGTTTCTTGCACAACAGTTGGATGGTGTAGAATGCAAGGCAAATCAAAAATTTATAGCACAAAGCGATTATTTAGTAAAGAAAGAAATCACGATTTCGCAAGAATATTATACAAAGAAAGAAGGACATCTTGGCGATGATGAATATCGCTTCTCTTATAACATCACAGTTGTCAAAGATTCATTTTTAAAAGATATCGTTCTTGATGAGTTACTAAAGGATGCAGAAAAGCAAACTTCAACTTATGATTTTGATATTTATATAGAACGTGCAAATGAAGTTAAAATATATAACAATTCGTTCATGGTTTCACCAATCCTTCTTTTAGTAAAAGATTACAAGATACTGAGTTTACCAAGAGATATCATACTAAATGATACCAATGCAGCATTATTTGAAAAAGCATTTCAAATAGAGTAAAGGGGAAATATATGAAAACAAAGAGAAAAACTTTAAACTTCTTCTTATATGAACACCAAGCACTACAAGAGTATTTGGAGAATATGGCAGAAGAAGGCTGGATGATCGAACGTATCTCAGGTGGTCTCATGAAGATATTAACGTTTGTGTCTTGTACACCAAAGAAATATTATTTTCATTTAGATTTTATATCTAATTATAGCTTCTGGTTTCCTCAAGTAGAAAATAAAGAAGTGTTTAAATATCGTGCATTGGTTGAGGAATATGGATATACGTTTATCCTAAATCAAGGGCCACTACAATTGTTTATGAGTGAAGAAAAGATGGATATTCCAATTCGGGAACAAAGCGAGGAAACGAAAAAAGAACTGCGCAAAATATCAATAAAAGAAGTTGGATTGTGGATGGTTTTTGGTATCCTATGGATATTTAT
>JAVWJF010000276.1:0-3256 GCA_036639195.1 Longicatena sp. | reverse complement strand
AACTCCTCTGTAATATTTCTTTGCTTTTTAAAATCTATCAATAATCTTTCATGCATATCATTGGCTTCTTTATCAATATTCTGTAGATAACTGTTTAACTGATTAGCAGAGAGCAGTTTAAAATATAAACCCTTTTGATATTTTTTTAAATAATTTAATTTCATTCTTCCATACTTTGATAATTGTATTTCTTGATTTTCTTTGATGTTAGGAAAATAATAATCCCCTACTTTTGTATATTCGATTGTCATAATCTTGACCTTCCTTTCTCAACTCTTGATTGAGTTTCTATTTCAAATTGTTGTAAATATGACGAACGCTCTTTAATTCTTTCACAACATTGTAGCTCTTTTCTTAATTCTTTTATCTTTGGTGTATATGATTTTGATTCTGCTTTTAATCGCTCTTTTAAGGCTCCTTCAGAACATCTTCGTATTTTGTTTCGACATTGTAGCCTTTTACTTTCTAAATGGCTCAATTGCTCTTGTAGGACCGTTTTATGTTGATTCAATTGTTCCAATGTTTCAATGTTATTCTTACATAGTAAGATAGTTTCATTAGAAATGTAATCTAATTGTTTCATTGCTTGTCTTAATTCTTTTGAATACTTTGGTCTTGTATGATTCAATTTAGGTAAGATACCTAATTTAAATTGATAATATACATACAACTTTTGGAATCCATTTAATTCTTTTTTTTCATATTTTCTAAAGTATGGCTCTATATTAAAACCTTTTTTTGAATAGATTGTTTTATCCATACTAAAGTTTTGTTGATAAACAACTCGATTGATAATATTTTCTAATGAATACTCATCACCTAAGTTTGATAACACAATTACCTTATCATGTGCATAATGTTTTAAACCAATTTCATTATCAACATTAATGATTTCATATCCTTCTAATTCTAATTGATTAAAGAAAGATGTTTTAGTTCGGCTTACTTTTATTGCCTCATTAATATCTTTTTTAATAATACTTGTCAATGACTTTTCATGATGATATTGTTGTCTTGTTTTAGATTGATATGCCTTTTCTTCTACTACTGATAAACCATACTGTCTACACAAATCATCGGATACAACTCGTAAGTTATATAAATCTTTTTTTGTATTACAGTATCGTTTGCCATCAACACATGATGTTGCATTCAACACAAAATGGTTGTGTACATTGTCAGTATTAAGATGTGTACTTACCACAACTTCAAAGCGATTACCCCATAGTTTCTCTGCAAGTTCTACTCCAATTTGATGTGCAAGTTCAGGTGTAACTTCTCCTTCTACAAACGATTGGTAACCATGAAAACAAACAATTTTCTTTTTGTCATGAAACATTTCTTTGGTATTCATCATCGATTGATAAGGATTGTTTTGCATACAATTGATACAACTAACATATTGATGTTCAAATGTTTTTTCTTCGTTTGTTGTGTAATTGATTACTTGTTGAAGTCCTATTGTTTTGTTTGTATCTGTAACATAATCAATGACATGATCGATTCTGTTTTTCACTTTCCAAATCGAAGTTGTTGCCACTATATGTTTCCTCTTATTTGTCTATCTAGTTCTAATAAAAGTTTTTCATGTTGATTCAAAACTTCATTTAATTTGGTAATATCTATCCCTTGAACATAAGCAAGTTTTACTAACTGATTAAGGTTATTTCCATTCATATTCAACTCTTTTATCAACTTAAAATATTCAATTGGTGGGAGTTCTTTCAGCTGGTAATTATTTAATACCAACCGAATAAACTTCTCTCTACTCATGCCACATTTTTTCGCCTTTTCATTTAATGATGTGAACTCATCATAACTCATTCTTACCTTGATTTCTCTAATGCGAATAGCCATCATCATTTACCTTATTTGGTTTCAGGGTATCCCTGAGGTTGTATTTTGGGTACAAAATACGTTGCTTGCTGATACGATAGGACATCATATTCATTTAACCTCATCCTTAGAAAGACCATTTACTATTTCAATAATATACCTCATCATTTCTAATTCTTCTGCACTTATTGTAATACCACAATTCATATACTTGCATAAGTTAACATTCAACTCATCAATTTGATTTCTCAAAGCCTTATACATACGCATATTTCCTTTTACTACAATCGTTTTATCTAACGCCCTTTGAATCATATACTCTTGTTTTTCCAAACCTAATAATGCAATACGTTTGTTTAATTCCTCATGTTCTTCAAAGGACATACGAAACGCGGTCGTATATCCTCTAAATCTTCCTTTAGCATCTAACTTCTTGGCTGACATCAACATTACCTACTTTCTTGTAATTATCGAGTTTGTTTGCAATCTCACTTTGCTTGGTTGGAAACATGTGCGCATAATGATATGTGATATCAATACTTTCATGTCCAACTCTTTCGGCAATGGCTACTGCAGAAAATCCTAATTCAATCAAAAGGGATACATGAGAGTGTCGTAAGTCATGAACTCTAATTTTTTGTAACCCTTGTTCCTTAGCACCACGCTTCATTTCACGTTCAATGTAGGATTTTGTAACAGGAAAGATACGACTATTATTACTAACCGAATAAATGTGTGAAATGTAGTCTTTCATTTCTTCTACAAGGAAATCAGGCATCTTAATAATACGATTACTCTTTTCTGTTTTGGGGCTTGTAATATAATCTCTTGCTTTAATTCTTTGATAGGTTTTATTTATCTTCACTGTTTGCATATCAAAGTCAAAATCATTTGGTGTGAGTGCTAACATTTCTCCAAGACGTATACCGCACCAATACAACATTTCAAATGCATGATAGGATACTTCCTTATCCATCATAGAATCTGCAAATTTTAAATATTCTTCTCTAGTCCATATACACATTTCTCGACTGGTTGCTTTTCCCATGTTTCCTGCCTTTCTAGCAGGATTACTCTTGAGTTCATAAAAACGTACAGCATGATTGAATATCGTGCTCAGTTGATTGTGTAGCGTCTTTAAATAGCATTTAGAATATACTTCACCATTTGGTTGTTTAAACTTCATCATTTCATTTTGCCATGCAATCACATCTGATGTTTTTATATCATTCATCTTCTTCATACCAAAGTAAGGTAATATCTTTACTGCAATAATTGCTTCTTTTGTTGTCCACGTACTCAACTTCACACGTGTTCGAATATCTTGTTTATAAATTTCGATAAAATCTTTGAACAACATATCCAAATCTTTTGACTTTTGAAGTTTGAATGTATGTTCCCATTCTTGTGCTTCTTTCTT
>JAVWJF010000275.1:0-3280 GCA_036639195.1 Longicatena sp. | reverse complement strand
TATTGTCTACAGCCTTTGTGATATTTCCACGACTCCCATAATATTTTTCTATGTTATCCACATGTAGTATTGTTTTCATAAACATCCTCCTCATTTGTATACTTTAAGTTTAATAGAGGAAACAATCCTATTCCATAGATGTATATATCATTGTTCTTACATTGTTGTAAGGTAAAACACAGAGCTATGTTTACCTTTTATAGAGATCTTCCATTTGTAAAGTATACTTATTGATAATTTATAAATAAAGAAAATATTAGTATAAATTAAGGAAGGATGATTCTATGAAAAGCGTAATTATAATAGCGAATATTTCTTTTGTCATATGCTTATTGTCCCTCCAATTTATATCGAAATTCTACAAAAATAGAAAGGTAGTGAAACTAATGGTAATAAATAGAGAGTTTATTGAATATAGAGATAGTTGTAGTAAGGCAATCAAAAGGTTCCTCTTGGGATTTTTTCTTAATCGTGAAGTCACATTATGTGATTTCGCAAAAATTTAAAGATATTTAGGATTTTCACATTTTATATCGTATATATATATTGAAGGGAGGTAATTAGATGAATGAAATAATTACAAATGATAAAGAGTTCAAAGATTTAGTACACGTAATTCGTGGACAACAAGTTATGCTTGATAGTGATTTAGCTGACTTATATGGATACGAAGTAAAACGCCTAAATGAACAGGTAACTAGAAATATTGAAAAGTTTCCAGAAGATTTTATGTATGAATTGACGAACACTGAAATGACTCTATTATCGAAGTCGCAAATTGCGACCACGATACAAACGAAAGGTAAAAAAGGAGGAAGAACTTCTAAAATAAGAGTCTTCACAGAAATTGGTGTTTACATGCTAGCTACAGTATTGAAAGGTAAAGTTGCCACAGAACAGAGCATGTATATCATGCGATCTTTTCAGAAAATGAAACACTGCATTGCTGAAAACCAACAACTAATAAGTAATGAAGAAATTTTAAAACTATCTAATCATATGATTGATCAAGATAAAAGAATTACAGGCATTGAGTCTATAATGGTTACTAAAACAGATATAGACAAAATAATGGACAACTTCTTAGATGATACTCCGATCAAAGAAATAACATTCTTAGAAGGACAGAAGTTTGAAGCGAATGAAGCATATATCAACATCTATAAACATGCAAAACACACGATTTTTATGATTGATAATTATGTAGATATTGACACTTTAACTTTACTTAAGCATAAAAAAAGAAACGTGAATATTACCATATTTACTGCTAAAAAAAGTGTACCAAAATTACATAAACTAGAAGTAGACAATTTTAATAGAGAATATTCCAGTTTATATGTTAAAAGGATTAGAGAATTTCATGATCGCTATATCGTTTTAGATTATGGTACATCTGATGAAATTATGTATCACTGTGGTCATTCTAGCAAGGATACTGGTAATAAAGTGAGCACTATTCACAAAATGTTGGACACAGAAGTTATGCATCCTGTAATAGATAGAATTTTAGAAAATAGTGACTTATTGTTTAGATAGATTTTTATACTTTAGGCAATTAGATAAATAGAAAAAGATAATCATTCATCACTGATTATCTTTTAATTTGTTCAATTTGTATCAACTTTACGAAGGGAAGATAGAGATATGTAAAATTGTATAACGATAGGGGAAGTGTTATACTGAGACCATAGTTGCGATCGATACAATTCGCTACTCATCACAAAAGGAGGTGTTTTTGATGCAGAACACCCATTTATACTTAGCGTTATATGAGAACTATCAGATTCATAATCGAAGTGATCATCAAAAACCTCCCCTGTCATTGTTCGTTGAATACTTACGTTCTGTAGTATCGTAACGAATATAAGAACATACAGAACGCTTGATTTCTAGATATTAAGAAAGGGTGTACTGATATATGAATAAGACAATAGGTTTTGTGAAAAGTGATAAACTGTTTGAAAAGCGTTTGGCAATTTTGCCAGAAGATATTATGAAGATTACACATAAAGATTCAATTTTTATAGAAGAGGGTTATGGTAAAGATTTTGGCATAGAAGATGAATGTTACAACAAGGCGGGTGTGCATGTAGAGTCTCGAAAACAAGTACTTACTTGCGATATTGTTTGTGATCCTAAAATTGGAGAGGCAAAATATTTAAAGGATTTAAAAGAACATACACAATTATTTGGATGGATACATGCAGTAGAAGATCCTAAACTTACGTCCTTATTAGTGGATAAAAAGTTTGTATGTTATGCATGGGAAGAACTTACGCATAATGGCCGTCATTTATTTTGGGAGAATAATTTCATTGCGGGAGAAAGTGCAGTATTGCACGCTTTGCAATGTCTTGGTATCTTGGCATATGGAAAACAAGTCGCCATCATTGGTCGTGGAAATACTGCGATGGGAGCGAACTATATCATACAATCCCTTGGTGGCAAGGTAAAATTCTTCAATCGTCAAATGGAACATGAACTACGTGATGAGATAGGTGATTTTGATATTGTCATCAATGCAGTACTATGGGACCCATCAAGAGTAGACCATATCCTGTATCATAAGGATTTACAACATATGAAACCACAGGCTATGTTAATTGATGTCAGTGATGATGCGGATGGCGCAATTGAAGGCGCTCGTTCCACAACAATCAAAGATCCACTTTATGAAATGGATGGTGTTATGGTATATGCAGTAAATAATACACCTTCTCTTTACTATCGTAGCGCAACTTCAACGATTTCGCCTTTGATTGCAGATTACGTGGACGCACTGATTACAAGCAAAGAGGAAATCTTAAAGGAATGTAAAATCATCTCCTGTGGTGTGATCCATGATGAAAAGATAACAACCTACCAAACAAGTATGCAACAAAAAAACAAAGCGATAATACACTAAATAAAAAAATGAAGGCACTGTCGAGTGTCTTCATTTTCATTTTAATAACATAAGTTTACTAATAGGAAACGTAATACAAATGGTTGTCCCCACTGATGGAGTAGACTGAGCATCGATGGATAGATAGAGTTTATCACATAAGCTCTTACAAAGGTATAATCCCATACCTGTTGCTTTTTCATTGGTACGTCCATTTGTACCCGTAAATCCTTTATCAAAAATACGAGAGATATCGTGTTCCTCTATTCCTATTCCATTGTCATGAATATGTAAAGAAATATTATTTTCTGATTTTGTAGTATAAATATGAAGCACTCCTGTTTGTTCACTTGTGTACTTTAGGGCATTGCCAATGATTTGATTCAAAATAAA
>JAVWJF010000274.1:0-3308 GCA_036639195.1 Longicatena sp. | reverse complement strand
GACACTTATACAGAATTTACCAAAGATATAGATACTGTCTTAATGGGGTGGAATACTTCTCATCAGGTTGTTACTGAACTTTCTCCGCAAGAATGGGTATATAATAAATTTACAACTTATGTATTAACACATAAAGAGTGCAATTCTTCCCAACAAATTCATTTTACAAGTGAAAATCCTGTTTTATTATTGGAACGGCTAAAACAAGAAGCAGGAAAGGATATTTGGATTTGTGGCGGAGCAAATCTTGTTCAGCAGTTGGTAAGCAAAAATATGATTGATAAATATTACATTTCTGTTATTCCTACTCTGTTAGGAAATGGGGTTCGTCTTTTGGGCAACATAGACAGGGAAATAAAGTTAAGGCTTTGTAAAACACAGACTTATAACGGAATAACCGATTTGATTTATATGCGTAGATAACTAGAGAGAAACAGAAAAGCTGTTAAACCGACGGAGCGATCCGACCACGTTGGCGGGAAAATCCTTAAGATTTTTCCGCCATGCTTGCAAGGGGGCGGTTCGCTTCGGCGGTTCGGCGAGCTTGCGAGCCGTTCAAAGCCCCCGTTATCTAACAAGGGGGGCACAAAAAACAAGAAACACTATACACTAACAAGCGGAAAACGCTGTATTTATAAGGCAAAACCCCATTTTTACAGTAGTGATATAAATTGTACCTATATCACTATGAAAATTGAATAGTAAATATGAGAAAGACAGTTGATTTCAAAAAATAAGAAATTGATTGTCGTTTTCTTTTGCAGAAATTTAAGTGCAGGCAATTATGGTAGTTGTCGTAATTGCTGTCAGCTCAGTGTTTATCACTGATGGTGTGAAAGATTTACGGTTGGAGATGTTCAATAAGATTATTGGTGCTTAATTATTTTTATTGTAGTGCTGATATGAGAATGTTATAATTGGGGTATAAAACATACAAATAAATTTGCTGAAAAATGAGGTATCAAAATATGGAAAATGAATTACTGGAAAACTTAGGAAGACTTCACACAACTGAACTTGGCGTTATTAGAATTAAAAAGAACTTATCTTTGAATGTAGAAAATGTAATTGAATGGTGCAAAGAAAAAATTAGCCTTTCTAATGCGGAAATCACAAGAAAAGGAAAAAACTGGTATATAACGATTGATAATTGTATTATAACGGTAAATGCGTACAGTTATACCGTTATCACTTCTCACAAGGTAAAATGATAAATTTTTCTATAAAGGAATTAAACGCATTTGCAGTTATTGGGCAGGAAGTAGAACTGACTAATTATCAAAAAAAGAATATTCAGATTAGTACACAGTTTTGGAGAAAGTTTAACAGTAGTTTGAAAAAAGCGTATCTTTCACAATCAGGAAATTGGGTAAAATATGCTTTTATGGAAAGAAGAAATGGAAAACTTTATTATTTCTGTTCTATTCCCCAAAGAACCATTACCCCAGAGGGCTTTCTGTATAAAGAAATACCGTCTTATAAATATTTGGTTGTGGAGCATATTGGTGCTATGGATAAAATATATGAAACTTATGGCAAGATTTATGAAGAAATTATTCCTAGTACATCGTATATTCCTATAAAAGATATTATCCTACACTTTGAAAAATACGATTATCGTTTTCATTGGAATAGTGATAATTCAGTTATTGAAATTTGGATACCTATTCAAGATTAGAAGCAATTTTATATCCATACACACAAAGCAGTTAGTCTTAGGATTGACTGCTTTTTCTATACAGATTTTTAATGACAGGCAATTATCAATTATGGTAGTTGCCTTTTTTGATTGGAGGAATTGAAGAATGAATGATAAAAACTTTATTGAAGAACTAAGACAACAGCGTGAGGAATACGGAGTAACACAAACAAGGCTTGCTGTTGCCTGTGGTATCAGCCGTGAATATTACAACCGCATTGAAAAAGGAAAACAGCCATTGAATGACGAATTAAGAGAAATCATAGAAAAACAGATTGAGCGTTTCAATCCGCAAGAACCACTATTCTTATTGATTGATTACTTTCGTGTCCGCTTTCCTACTACGGACGCATTGGCGATTATCCGTGATGTATTACAACTGAAATCTAATTACATGCTTTATGAAGATTATGGAAAATACGGATATGAAAGCAAATATGTACTTGGCGACATCAATATCATGTGTTCCATGCAGGAGCATTTAGGTGTTTTATTGGAACTGAAAGGCAAAGGCTGTCGGCAAATGGAATGTTATCTACTGGCACAGGAACGCTCATGGTATGACTTCATGCTGGATTGTATGACGGCTGGTGGTGTGATGAAACGGCTTGATTTGGCTATCAATGATAAAGCAGGAATATTGGATATTCCAAAGTTAAAGGAAAAATACAAGGCTGGCGAATGTATCTCCTACTTCCGTATGCAGAAAGATTACAGCGGTACAGAAAAATGCGGTAGCGATTTACCAAAGAATACAGGAGAAACCTTATATCTCGGTTCAACAAGTAGCGAATTATATATGTGTGCTTATCAGAAAAATTATGAGCAGTATGTCAAGAATGGCACAGAAATTGAAGATACGGAGATTAAGAACCGTTTTGAAATACGCATGAAGAACGAACGAGCCTATTATGCGGTTGTAGATTTACTGACCTATCGGGACGCTGAACGCACCGCTTTTTCTATCATCAATCATTATGTCCGCTTTGTTGACAGAGAGGACGACAAGCCAAAAAGTCAATGGATAACAAATGATGATTGGGCATGGTTTGTAGGGGAAAACAGAGAGCCGATACGCTTAACCACAAAGCCAGAGCCTTACACTTTACAAAAAGCGTTGCATTGGCTACAAAGACAAGTCGCACCAACCATAAAAATGGTACAGGCATTAGACAGAGAAAATCGTACAACGATACTGAAAGATATGATTGAGCAGGCAGAACTAAAAGACAAGCATAAACATTTATTACAATTAGAGAAATCAACCATAGAAGAACGTATAGATACCGCTGTTCCACAAGAGAATGACGGTATTTTTTAATGTAATTGAAAAATTTCAGATTTAGTCAGCAAAGAGCTGTTTTCATTCCCTATGTGAAGTGAAAGAAGAAAAATAAATTTTTTATTAAATCTGCAACAAAATGGCTACTTGCGTACAGATATGGTGCGAGAAAAGGAAATCTAAACTTTTTTTGAAAATAGGTCATTAAATCGGGGCTTGCTGTCCCTATATGAAGTGAAAGAAGAAAAAAGTTTTGAAAAAATGACGGAAATTCGTGATTAGTGGACAGTCTTCTGTGAAAAGAGGAAAAACATCATCATTTTGTAT
>JAVWJF010000273.1:0-3316 GCA_036639195.1 Longicatena sp. | reverse complement strand
GGATTATCAAATTCCGATCCAATACATAAAAACAGATAACGAAGGAATTTGTATAGATGACTTGAACCAAAGTGATATTAATGTACTCTATATCAATAGTGCTGCTGCAGGAACTTATCATCAACCGTTATCTAAAAAAAGACAAAAGCTGCTTCTTCAATGGGCGCGAGAAAGAAATGCCTATATCATAGAGGATGATCATAATGGAGAGTTGCGTTATCACACGAAGATGGCACCTGCGATGCAGGGATTCGATGGCGGGAAACAAGTGTTATATATAGGTTCATTTTCTCGATTATTGTTGCCAGCTTTACGTATATCTTATTGTGTTTTAAATGAGGATTTATTGCAAAAGTACCAACAAAGGATGGATTTTTACACTCCCACCTCAAGTAAAATTGAACAATTAGCTCTCGCATACTATATTAGTGATGGTCATTTGGAACGCCATGTGAAAAGATTACGTAAGCACTATGCTTCAAAATGCAGTCACATGGAAATATTATTACGTACTTATTTTTCTAATGCTGCCATACATTTAGAAGAATCCTCCCTTTGTTTTATTTTACATTTTCAAGAAAATTTGGATGTAACATCATTATTACAACTTGCTAAACAGAAGCAAATCCGAATTTCCATAAGCAACAAAGGAGATATGATATTGTCCTTTGCTGCGATTATGGAGGATGATATGGAACAGGCTATAGAAGAATTATACGCACTTTATGTACAGGTAAAGTTATAATTATATAAGAGAATTCGCTTGCTGAGTATTATTTTTTTGATGATTTGAAACGTAAAGCGTTTTCTTTTTTTTGTAATATTAAAATAATTTACATTTTATGGAATAAATGATGATATAATATAAATATATCATAGTAATAATTATGTGTTAGATGAGGTGATATGTATGAGTACTATTACAAACACGAAACTACTAGATCTGGAAAATGCGTATGCATTTATCTCGATCAAGTCGGAACTTGTGATAGAGCATGCAAATGACAGTTTTTATAAATTAGTTGGTTATAGTGAGAAAGAATTGAAGCAGAAAAATGGTGCACGTTTATCTGCGCTTTTGCCTGTGGAAGAGTTTATAGAGATTCAAGAATTTTTGCAAGGGGTATTAAATTATAAGGAATTTAAGCTCTCTTTTAAAAAGAACGATAATTTGATTTCTTTTGTGCTTTGTTCTATACAAAAATTTCATAGTGAAGATGGAACCGAATTATTTATGCAATGCATCGATATCAATCATTTCCAAGCGGTGGCTCGTCATTTAGAAGATATTACTTCTATGTTTGAATATTTACTAGATTTTGAAAAAGCTGGGGTATTATTATTTGATCGCAGTGGTAAAAATATTTATTATTGTCACATGGATTCCTTTATTTTGAAGGACGTTTCAAAGGATAGTGAATTTCCTGCTGTACTTTTGGATAGTGGAAGAATTCACCCAGAGCATGTTGACGAATTAAAAGCATGTGAAGAATTTATGAAGTCTGCAGAAGTAGGGAAGCAAATGTCAGTGGAACTACAAATGTTAAACAATAAACAAGAGTATATATGGATTAAAATAGATATATCCTTGCATTCATTTCGAGGTCATGAAGAACTTCTTTGTGTGTTAGGTGATATAGAATCACAAAAAGCAACAGTAAGCCAATATGTTGAGCAATCGCTCTTTTATCAGTCGGTTTTATCTTCTACATCTGCTTATGGTCATTTGGATATCAGTGAAAATAAAATATTGAAGATGGGAGGGTTATGGAATTTATATAATGAAGTGATAGATACCATGACCTATTCAGAACTTTTTCGTTCCTTTATTGAGGTCATTGTACATCCTGATGATCGCAAACATTATTTGGAAGTATTAGAATGCAAAAATCTTCATGATTCCTACGAAAATGGAATCACGATGTTAGGATGTGAATTCAGAAGAATTGTTGATCAGAATAAAATGGTATGGATGGAAATAACAATTCATTTATTTAAAAATCCGCTGAATGAACATTTGATGGCATTGATGTATCTGAAAAACATTAAACACAATTATAATGAACAAGATGCGAAAGAAAAGAAAATCGATAATTTGACGAAATTGTATTGCCGTGGAACACTGATTGATGAAATCGGCAGTTATTTGTCTCAAATGGCACAAGATGAGATATGTGCGTTTATTTATTGTAATATCAATCATATGAGAGCTATAAATGAAGAGTTTGGATATGTATCAGGAGATTCAGTTTTGATTTCCATATCTAATATTTTGTCTACTGTTTTCAGAAAACGAGATATACTGGGACGGTACGATAATGATCATTTTATCATTTTATTGAAAGACACACAGATAAGCAATATTGAAAATCGTATTCAGGCCATATTCGATTTGGTGGAACAACATAAAGATATCCCATATACTGTATCATTAGGTATTGTATATGCAAAAAAACAAGATACATTTGCCAATTGTTTTAAACAAGCAAACATTGCTTTGATGCGTGTAGAAACGAGAACAAAGAATTCCTTCTTCATGTATTCGGATGATTTGGTTTCTGTTGAAGAACATCAAGAACTTTCTAAACATGCTGAGAATGTCGCTCGCCAAGTGTATAAGATAGAAGAAAATATCGAATGCGTAAATGAATCTGAGTTTGATCGTTTGATTGGAGAACAAGGGGATATTGCATACCTTGTGCATCCGGAAACATATGAATTATTGATTGGAAATCAATCATTCTATGAACGATTGGGTTTAACAAAGAATGATTGTAAAGGGCGTACATGTTATGATTTACTACATAATCGTCAAACCTCTTGTCCATTCTGCCAAAAATCAAATTGGACGAATGACAAGTACTTTATGTATCGGAATTATAATCAGAAGTTAGAACAAGAGTTTTTGATCAAAAATAAGATGGTGACTTGGAAAGGAAATCAAGCGCTTTTAGCGTTTGCAATTGACTTATCTAATGATAAAAGTGTAGTAGATTTACTACAAAATGACATGAGTGAAGAGACCTATATTTTAGCAGGAATACAAAATATGCAGAAAACAAGCACATTGGATGGTGTTATGGAATCTGCATTAGAAACAATTTGTCTCTATTTTAGGGCAGATACTGTACGTTTTTGGGATGTTACACGCCATGGAGAGGAAGCTCGTTGGGTATATAGCAATAGCAAAGATTCGGAAGCCTTATATTATGATAAAGAAGACCGTAAAATCATTGCGAGTTATTTAGATAATCGTCAGTGGAAAGATCATTTGAGGGTTGAAAATTGTGAGACAGTTATGACCGTGTCTTATGAT
>JAVWJF010000272.1:0-3331 GCA_036639195.1 Longicatena sp. | reverse complement strand
ATAATCCATTGGGAACTCTTTCTTATCCCCATTATCTGCTGTAATATAGTACGTTAAATGTACGTCATAAGAGAAAATGTAATCATAATATTGAATTGGATTACCAATACGTATCTCACCAAATGTATCCGCTACACTAACTTCTCCCCATGTGTTCGAATAAGAAGTTATCAAACGTGCTAAATTTGAATTGGGCATCACATGTTGTAACACCGTTCCAGAGCCAATTCCACGCAATGTTGTGTAGCGTGCATATTCCTTAGAAAACTGTGTTAACATAGTTTTTATATTGGAACCTATCGTATCTGGAATACTTGGATAAAAAGATATATCAAAACCAGTACTATCCACAATTTTTATACAAGGCTTTCCTTGATAGGTTGCGCTCATATTCTCAATAGCAGAAAAGCTATCATATGCATACGTATAAGTCTTTATTTCATTATATCCAATCGAAGCAAATTGCGTACTAGTGCTTGTTTCTTTTCCTTTTTTCGAAACATCCTCACCATTTACAGATAAAGTTGTATTCGCAAAGTAGTGAATACGATAAGGAAACGTTGGATAATGTTCAATGCTTTTCACACGCAGCTTTTGAATACCAAACCATGCTTTATCTTTTAATTTTTCAATAACTACAGTAGATAATTTTTGATTGTTATTTACAACTGTGTATTCGATTTTATCCTTATCTTCAAAACTTTGATAAGCAAATAGCTTATCTTTTTTTAGCACCTTTGGTAATGCATTTTTCAAATCTTTTCGTTGACTCTTCTCACTCTTATCCAAGATAAAATTTAATTCTTTCGTTTTGTATTCTTCCACTATGGAATCTACCAAATATTTGGGATGATTATGTTCATATGTATATAAATACACGCCCAATACCACAGTTAGTATAATACCAATAGAAGCTAGCGTTGCGATTACATAAAACAACCCTCTCTTAAATGTCATTGGTTGTTTTATACGTTTCTTTCTGTTCATGTTTGCTACCTCCTATTTGTAATAAAACGCTGTTGGAACTGGTCGTTCCCCAACTGCAGAGGATAGCGAGTTGATACGTTCTTCTTTTTGGTATAACACAGAGGAAGACCCTCCATCTAAGTTTCCTGCATTGATTGCTTCATACTTTTTCATCAATACAGCAAGATCATTATATGTTGCGCCTAAACTATGTGGTTGACGTCCATCAATCACAAGAAGTAAAATAGCTCCATCTTTTCTTTGTCCAATTGCAGTACGAGGATTAAAACCTCCCCCTGAACCCGCTTGTGGTACAATTTCTCCATTTTTCACAAGAACTGGCCCAAAACTAACGGCATCACGAATTCCCTTATTGATTGCTTCTTCAGGAGTACATTCTCCAACAAACAATTGATTGCTATCGTCTAATCCGATTAACACAGGATGCTGACTGGAATATCCGGTGATTACCTTATGATCCTTAATCACTGTACCTAAAGGTGTACTTCCATCTCCACTCCCATTGATATCTAAGAATGCTCCCCCATTCACACCTATTAATGCTTCATTTTCTTTCATAACTTCAAGAACTGTCTTCCCACTTCCACCCGTATTTGGATTTGAAGCAAATAAATGCAAACGAGATGGATCTTTTAAAATTACCATTTTGCCACTAAAAGTACTTCCTTGTACATCTTCAATCACAACATCTTTTTGTGATGAAGACGCAGATCCATCGATTTTGATATTCTCTTTATTTACTTTCGCTATATACTCCTTTACTTCTTTATCATTTCCTTCTGTAATTTGTTTAATTTCTTTTTCACTGAAATATATCTTCGGGATAAATTTCAATGCACTTGTTTCCATAAGTGTACTGACCATCGTATTCGACATCTGTGTAGAAGGTCCTCTCAACAACATTGTCACTAGTACAACCAACACAATGCATAATGTTAGTACAATAGATAAAATAGACACCAATACTCTAGAAAGAATACGAGCGATTGTACTTTTTTCTTTTTTTGTCTCCTGTGATTGAAAAACCCAATTTCTTTGAATCTTATAGCTAATAAAGAATAAAAATGTATCTACAAGAATTTTCACCAGCACGGTAAGTTTAGGTAATGGCGCAGACATCACCATAATCAATAAGGATGATACAATGATTTGCGCGATACATAACATATAGTAACGAACAATAGAAGAACCTGTATTAGCACCAGATTTAAATACCATCGTCTTATTCGTATAAAAATTAACTAAAGATGAGATTGCACGTGAAATCAATACCGCGAAGAATATGATTAGATTTTTCTCAGAAAAAGGTAAGATAGCAATCAAAAGAGTAAACAAAGAAATATCGATTATAAATGATAAAGCAGAAGAAAAAACAAATTTAAATATCTGCCGGTATATTTTAACAGAATCTCGAATAGGATGAAAGTGTGATTTTGAATTTTGATCCATATAAATCGTTTCAATAGTAACTTCTTCAATCTTAATCTTTAATTTTTTTGTATTTAATAACATATTTGTTTCGTATTCAAAGCGTTCTCCTTGAACACTCATTAGCAATTTCATATGTTGAAATGAAATTCCACGAAGTCCCGTTTGTGTATCGCTAATTTTGATACCACAAAAAAAGCCAAAAATTCCATTGGTAATTTTATTTCCTATTTTGCTTTTTGGTGGAACATTCTTAGAATTAAAATCACGTACACCCAATATCAAACTATCTGGATGTTCGATCAGTTTTTGCGCACAATGAACAACATCATGAATAGCATGTTGACCATCATCGTCAAGTGTAATTATACCAACATGGTCCAATGGTTTTGTCCCAAAATAAGACATTGCACTTTTTAATGCTCTCCCCTTCCCTTTATTTACAACGTGTCTTAAAACAACACATTTAGGATTACTTTTGATTACATTAAAAATCGGATTACAGGAAGCATCACTTCCATCATTTACAACAATGATTCTCTCAAATCCTGCTGTGCACAATTGTTCAACAGTCTGCAAAATCTTCCGTGTAGGATTTAGTGTTGGAATCACTGCAGTTACATTCATTTTATCCCCTCAATTCTCTAAGGATAATTTTAACATTCATGGAAGTGAAATGCAATTTTCCAAGGGGAACTTTCTGTTTTTATTCACTTATTTTTACATTTTCTTAAAGATTCTCTTAAGAAAAATTTTCCTATTCCATTTAAAAACAAAAAAAGAGCAGAATTCTAGATTCTACTCTCTCACATTTCTATAGGACGAATTTGAATTCGTTCAATATTTGTTGCTTTGTTTGTTTGGTCATCAATTGTTACAATTGCCCCACAGAATATTGCAGGTCCTGTAGCAATTT
>JAVWJF010000271.1:0-3338 GCA_036639195.1 Longicatena sp. | reverse complement strand
CCTTGTTCAAAAGTGACTCCAAATACATCTTTACGTTCGATTTCTTCTGGAACATAGCTTGGATCTATTTGTATTACCAAATAGTTCCCTTTCTTCTTTTTCTTAAGGATTTCAAGTGCTTCTTTTGAATATGAAGGCGCAATCACGCCATCGCTAACCTCTCTAGCCAAATAGGTTGCACATGCTTCATCACACTCATCACTAAGTGCCGCAAAATCTCCATAACTAGACATACGATCACTTCCACGAGCTCGCATGTATGCGCTAGCCATTGGTGTACACTCCACTCCATCCACAAAATAGATCTGTTTCAAAGTTTCATCCATTGGCACGTAAACAGCAGCTCCTGCAGGAGACACATGTTTAAAGCTTGCGGCTGCTGGTAAACCCGTAGCTTCTTTTAATTCCTTTACCAATTGCCAACTATTCAAAGCATCCAATAAATTGATATACCCTGCTTTCCCATTTAAAATTTGAATTGGTAAATCATGATTCTTCGTATAAATTCTTGCGGGTTTTTGATTTGGATTACAACCGTACTTTAATTCCATTTCTTTCATATAAATTCTTCCTTTCCATAGAAAAAGAGCCGACATTTCTGGACTCTTCACCCAGACGGTCGGCTCACTTACGATTATACTTCATGTGGTCAATTCCACTTCCGTCAGTCGTATAACTGCTTTTATTTTATACCACAAATATTACAAGGTCAATGAATTCTGATATCTAATATGCGATTTTTTGCTATCCCTTATATAATCCCCTTATTTTTATAATTGTATAGTAGCCTAAGAAGTATAACCATGTTAAAATATAGACATCTTAAGTATGGAGGATACTATGAAAAAAATATTGTTATGTTTTGTCGTTGGAATGTTATGTTTAAGTGGATGTTCCAGCAAAGGAAATGATGTTGATGTAAAGAAAGCAGTAAGTACTGTTTTAGAAAGTAAGGCAGATGAATTGCCTGCGACCATGGAAGTAGATGATCAAGTTTTAAAAGACTTGTTTCAAATTGATGTAGCGGATGTAGAACAATATGCTATCGCAATTCCTATGATGAATGTACAAGCTACAGAAATCATTATGATAGAAGCGAAAGATGGAAAAAAAGATGTAATTAAAAAAGCCCTAGATCAACGTATGAAAACAAATGAAGATACATGGTCTACTTATTTGCCTGATCAATATGAATTGGTAAAAAATCGTCAAGAATATGAAAGTGGAAACTATTTCATTATCGTAATCGCTGAAAAAGCTGAAGATATTATGAAGGAATTAAAGAAAGACTTCTAATGTTATTCTCAAGTTTACTATTTTTATTTGCATATTTACCACTCGTGTTACTTATGTACTATGTTTTGCCAAAAAGGTATCGTAATGGATGCCTTTTTGTTGTTAGCTTGTTTTTTTATGGCTGGCAAGAACCTGTATATATTATAGTAATGCTAGTATCAATTTTGGTAAATTTCCAGATTGGTAAACTTGTCTATCGAAATCTTGATACAAAACAGAAGGCAAAAACATATGTCATTGCCTCCGTAATCTTCAATATTGCATTATTAGCTTTCTTTAAATATTTCAATTTCTTCCTTTGGAATTTATCCACCCTACTTCAAACGGGAACCTTGGATATTATGCAGATTGCTTTGCCGATTGGTATTTCCTTTTATACCTTCCAAACCCTAACCTACCCAATTGATATTTACCGCAAAGAAACTTTACCACAAACAAATTTCATGAATTTTGGAATGTATGTAACCTTCTTTCCTCAATTGATTGCGGGTCCTATTGTACGTTATCGTGATGTCTCTTTACAGATTACGAATCGAACAACGTCTTCTTCTTTGTTCTATGAAGGAATCCAAAGATTTATCTGTGGATTATCTAAGAAAGTACTCCTTGCCAATCCTTTGGGTTCTATTTGGAATCAAGTTTCCTCTTTGTCTCAAATGAGCATGCTTACCTCTTGGATTGGTATACTCGCATTCTTACTACAGTTATATTATGATTTTAGTGGGTATAGTGATATGGCAATCGGACTTGGTAAGATGTTCGGATTTCATTTTCCTGAAAACTTCAATTACCCTTATATTTCAAAGAGTATGAGTGAGTTTTGGAGAAGATGGCATATGACCCTAGGCACTTGGTTTCGTGAATATGTATATATTCCACTTGGTGGTAATCGTAAAGGAATGTCTAAAACGATAGGTAACTTACTGGTCGTTTGGTTTCTAACAGGGTTATGGCATGGAGCTAGTTGGAATTTTGTCTTATGGGGATTGTACTGTGGGATTTTCATTATTCTTGAAAAATATGGTATTGGGAAATGGTTACATTCACATGCATTCTTATCTAGACTTTACTTCTTTATCATCATCGCTTTTGGATGGATTCTATTTGCCTGTGAGGATATTGCTTCTGCAGTATCTTATATGCAAGTGTTTATCGGATTTAAAAGTCAAGGTTGGATGGATGCTTTCACACTTTATGTATGGAATACACAAATACTGCTTATTGTCTTTGCGTTAGTAGGTTGTACTCCACTAGTACATAAGATTTATGCGCGTTTGAAAAACAAGTCCTACATCTTATATATAACACTATTTATAACGATGTTACTTCTCTTGTTATGCACTTCTCGAATGGCATCAGATACTTACAATCCATTTTTATATTTTCGTTTCTAAGGAGGTCTCTATGAAAGCACAAAGAATTGTACAACATATGACGATATGCATATTTCTACTCTTTTTAAGTGTGCCTTTATGTATGTTTTTAGTAACTCCAGAGAAATCCTTTTCAGATTTAGAAAATCGATATTTATCGAAAATGCCTTCTCTTTCTAATACATCCATATGGGATAAGTCATTTCAAAAGAAGAGTGAAGATGCCTTTAATGATCAATTTCTACTTCGAGATTCTTTGGTCAGTTTGAATACATTTCAAGATTATGCTTTGGGTTACTCTTCCATTCATGATGTATACTTTGGTAAAGATTCTTATTTGCTAAACCAACAACAACGTCTAGATGAAAGCATTTGGAAACAAAACATAAAGGTACTTAATACCTTCGCACACAATAAGGATATTCCTATATATTTGATGTTGGTACCTTCTACGCGTACCATACTCGAAAACAAGTTGCCAAACCCTCATTATGATATTGATGAAGATGTGATAGTCAAAGACATCCAATCTTCCCTTACCAAACAAATCAACTATGTGGATGTCTTTCAAACCCTACGAAATCATAGTTTGGAAGATATCTATTATAAAAGTGATCATCATTGGAGTGCACTTGGAAGCTATTATGGCTATGTTACCTTTCAAAAAGA
>JAVWJF010000270.1:325-3340 GCA_036639195.1 Longicatena sp. | reverse complement strand
AGTGTGGACATGTATCTAAAGAAACGATGAGAACAAAGCTTTCTTTATCTTCAATTTTCTTAACAGCCTCACTCGCTGTAACTTCATAAACTTTTCCACCTTTTTCTTTTGTGGAAGAACATCCTGTTAACACAATAAGGCAACAGAAGAGTGTTAATGCTATTTTTTTCATGGGTTCACCTCTATTTTATGTTTGAATCTGCTTTATTATAACCTTATTATCTCCGTTATTCAACTTTTAATGCACGCATAGAATTTAAAACTGCCAATAAGGTAACCCCTACATCCGCAAAGACTCCCATCCACATATTTGCAAATCCAAATGCAGTAAAGATTAAGATAATTGCTTTTACACCGAGTGATATAATAATGTTTTGCCATAAGATACGCATCGTCTTTTTAGAGATGCTCATAGCAGTTGCTAAAGAGGAAGGATCATCTTTCATCAAGACCACATCTGCAGCTTCAATCGCAGCATCACTTCCGATACCACCCATGGCAACTCCAATATCCGCCCTAGCAAGTACAGGGGCATCATTGATACCATCTCCAACAAATGCTAATTTATGTTCTTCATCCATTTGTTCTAATAACATTTCGACTTTTTCTACTTTATCTACAGGCAATAATTGCATATAAACTTCATCAAGCCCCAATATAGAAGCTACATGTTCTCCTACCTCTTTACGGTCTCCACTTAACATCACAGTCTTAGAAACACCAAGTTTCTTTAAATCTTGAATTGCTTGTTTGCTTGTTTCTTTTACTACATCATCGATTAAAAGGTAACCCATATATACATGATCTTTCGCAACATGTACAATCGTTCCTGTTTCTTTGGTATCTTGAAATTCAATATGATTGGCTTTCATCAACTTATGATTTCCTACTAGGACAATGCTTCCATCTAGCTTCACTTGAATCCCTTGGCCAGCAATTTCTTCATATTGTGATAAACGTGTCGTATCAATTTCTTTTCCATATGCTTTCGCAATAGATAACGCAATTGGATGGGATGAATGACTTTCACCATATGCAGCTAACTGTAATACTTCTTCTTTTGTTGCGTCTTGTACATAGATGTCACGTAGTGCAAATACACCTTTGGTCAATGTTCCTGTTTTATCAAAAACAACGGTATCAATCTTATGCAAGGCTTCTAAATAATTTCCACCCTTAATCAAAATTCCTCTTTTACTCGCCGCACCAATTCCTGCAAACAATCCTAATGGAATAGATACAACAAGTGCACAAGGACAAGAAACTACAAGGAAGGTTAACGCACGATACAACCAATCATAAAACACAGCATCCTTTATAAATACCATTGGAAGTACGACTAATAAGACTGCCAACCCAACCACGACTGGAGTATAGATTCTCGCAAACTTTGTAATGAATTTTTCCATTGGTGCTTTTTTACTACTTGCATTCTCTACTAGTTCTAAAATACGAGATACGGTGGATTCCCCATACTCTTTTGTAACACGTACTTTTAAAACACTGTTCAAGTTTACTACACCTGCTAAGATTTCATCCCCTTCTTGAACATCCCTTGGCATTGATTCTCCTGTTAAAGCAGAAGTATCCATAGCACCAATACCTTCTATTACAACACCATCCATTGGCACACGTTCTCCTGGTTTCAATACGATGATATCACTTACTTTTAATTCTTGTGGATCTACAACCATCTCTTTTCCATCGACTAACTTATTGGCATGATCTGCTCGTATATTCATCAAGGAAGAAATGGAAGTACGAGATTTCTGAACTGCATAAGATTGAAACATTTCACCCACTTCATAAAAAATCATAACGGCTACTGCTTCTTTATAAGACTGTACAAAGAACGCACCTAAAGTCGCAACACTCATCAAGAAGTTTTCATCAAACACTTCTCCTCGTAAGATGTTTTTGATCGCAATATATACAACTCTTCCACCCGCAAAGATATAAGCGACAATAAAAATCCAAAGAGAATAACTTTCTTTCTCCAACATAATGGCGATAGCAAATAATAAAATCCCCATATATAAACGCCAGTTCTCATAGAATGAAAATAAGGAATGCTTCTTTTCTTCTACTGTTGTCTTCACACGTTCTACACTTATGCCATCTTCCAAGGTAAGGACTGCCTTTACAATCTTATCTAGACTATCTTTTTCAAGTGTATGATCTTTTAATTCAACAAATAGAACGCCATTGGAAAAGTTCAAGCTAGCATCTTTTACGTTTTCCATATGTGCAACATGTTGTTCTATTTTATGCGCACAATTTGCACAATCCAAACCTTTTATATAGAGCTTATGAGCTCCTGTCATCACATGCTCCTCGTGTTCTTCATGACTATGCCCACAACATTTTCCATGTTCATGTTGTTCATCATGGTCGCATGCACAGTGATCATGATGATGTTCTTCGTGATCATGACCACACCCACAATGGCTATGCTCATGTTCGTGATGTTCTTCATGTTCTTTTTTATTCTTGGTAATATCCACTACGTTTACATCCGGTTCTAAAGCTACCACGATATCCTTAATTGCTTCTTGTACATCACCATCGAATGTAACATACATTTTCTTTTGCACAAAGTCTACACTTGACTGGTGTACACCCTTTAATTTACCAACCTTTGATTCTATTTTCATTGCGCAATTTGCACAATCTAAATTTTCTAATAGATATACCTTTTCCATATATATCGCATCCTTTCTTCTTTTTCCAACAAACGAACACTTTACTCTAAAATATGAGATAATCCAGCATCATAGATTTTTTGGATATGTTCATCATCCAATGAATAAAAAATATTCTTTCCTTCTCTTCGGTATTTGATCAATCGACTCGCTCGCAATACACTCAATTGATGCGATACTGCGGATTGACTCATGTCTAGTAGACATGAAATATCACAAACACACAACTCCTCTTGAAACAATAAACTTAATATCTTTAGACGAGTAGGGTCTGAAAACATTTTAAATAATGTTCCTAGACGATTGTATTCAT
>JAVWJF010000270.1:0-315 GCA_036639195.1 Longicatena sp. | reverse complement strand
CTTTTGTATACGTTCTACTACATCCTCATGTACGTTATGTTCGCCACATACTGGCATTTCTTTTGTCATCATCTTCGCCTCATTTCAACATATGAACATCTGTTCATATGTATTATATGACAACCCCCTATAAATGTAAACTATTTAAATCATAAAAAAACAGAAATGAAAATATGTTCATAATTGAAAAAAGGAAGTCACCATGTAGTATCACTTCCTTTTTCTATTCCTGCTTATTCTTCTAAACTTTTACACAAAAACAATACATCTTTGTCACGTTCTAATTATCCTTCTTTCGAAACCGATACACACAAA
>JAVWJF010000269.1:0-3359 GCA_036639195.1 Longicatena sp. | reverse complement strand
CGCTGCCACAACATCGTCATGAGCATGCGTAATAAAGATACCGGCAATGCGGTCCTTGTTTTCTACTAGATATGAGAAATCTGGAATAATAAATTCCACTCCCAATTGTCCAGTATCGGGATATTTTAATCCCGCTTCAATAATAAATATGGCTTCATTGATTTCTACGATATACATATTTTTACCGTTTTCGTCTAATCCGCCAAGCGCAAAAATGCGTACTTGATCCATAATTATACCTCCATTAACTTTATTGTTATTATGTTATGTATCGGAAAGCTTGTAACTTGTTCTCAATTCACATGATAAACTATTGATATTATACCATTACTAAGCATAAAATAACACGATAATGCGTTATTTTTTTTATTTTTGTCCAAAATAAAGAAAGTGATTTCTCACTTTCTTTAGCACTCTTCTCCATCCATTGAAAATGTTTTACAAGCAATAATTTTTACATTTACAATATCACCCTGTTTTGCATTTTTCGCTTTGAAATTTACTAATTTGTTTGTTTCAGTATATCCACAAAGAATATTTTCATTTTTCTTACTTACACCATCTACTAAGACTTTTACAATTCTTCCTAAATATGCTTCATTCTTCACTTTCGCATAAGCGTTCCAACGCTCATTCAAAATCGCTAAACGCTCTTGCTTCTCCGCAAGTTCTACATTATCTGCCATAGCTGCAGCAGGTGTTCCCTCTCTTGGAGAGTATATAAAGGTAAACGCATTATCAAATTGGCATTCATCCACTAATGATAACGTGTTTTCAAACTGTTCTCTTGTTTCATTTGGAAACCCTACAATGATATCCGTAGAAAATGCGCAATCTGGCATTTTCTCTTTGATTTTATGGAAGAGTGTTAAATATTGTTCACGTGTATATCTTCGTCCCATGATTTTCAAGATATCGCTATCTCCACTTTGTACAGGCAAATGAATAAAAGGCATGATATTATCGTATTTTGCAATTACATCAATCATTTCATCTGTAAAGTCCCATGGATGAGAAGTCACAAAACGAACACGTTCTATTCCAATCTTCGCACTTTCTTCTAATAGTTTCGCAAATCCACCTTCTATATGAGCATCTTTCCCATAAGAATTTACGTTTTGTCCTAATAAACTCACTTCTTTAAATCCTTCTTCTTTTAAAATTCTTAATTCTTCTAGGATATCTTCCATGGCACGTGAGCGCTCTTTCCCTCTTGTATAAGGTACGATACAATAGGTACAAAATTTATCACAACCATACATGATATTCACCCATGCTTTATGTTTACCAAAACGCTTCACCGGAAGATTTTCAATGACATCTCCCTCTTTAGATAGTACTTCTACACTGCGTTTTCCACTCATCATTACATTGTGTAAAAGTTCTGGCAAACGATGAATATTATGCGTTCCAAAGATAAGATTTACATGGCGATACTTTTCTAATATTGTATCTATGACTTCTTCTTCCTGTGCCATGCACCCACAAATTCCAAAGATCAAGTCAGGTTTATTTTTCTTTAAGCGCTTCAAAGAACCTAATTCTCCTAATACTTTATCTTCTGCATTTTTACGAATCGCACATGTATTCATTAAAATAAAATCTGCTTCTTCAGGAGATTCACAAGCAGTAAACATCATATCTTCTAAGATACCTGCCAATGTTTCACTGTCACGTTCATTGGCTTGACATCCATAAGTACGTAAATAGTACTTCTTCCCTAAACCAATCTGTTTCATTTCAACTGGTAATTGAAAAAGTGACTTTTCGATAACGGCTTCTTTTGTCGTTCTTTTTTGTGCTTCTTTCAAATTGGGTAGTGCCCAACCTGGCTGTTTTTTTACCATATTCATACTCCTTCACATCTATAGAACATCCAAACGGATGATTTTTTACTTAAAAAAACCAAGCATTGCTTGGTTTACTGAGAGATTGCTTCAACTGGACATGCAGAAAGGCATGATCCACAGTCGATACAAGTTCCTTCATCACAAACTGATTTGGAATCTGCGTCCATAGATAAAGCTCCTACTGGACAAACTCCAACACAAGCACCGCATCCGATACAAGTATCTGCATTAACATTAACTGGCATTCTAAATTCCTCCTTTTTTACAACCACATCTATTATAACATAACGAAACACATCTGCAAGTAGTTAACACGTAAAACTTGACCACTTTTTCACAATTTTTTAAATTACGTTTATTCTATACCCGCAAAAAGATTGTTCGTCGTGATATCATAACCCACAGAAGATTCATATAGACCAAACAAACGACAATCACCAACCCCAAAATCTTCAACTGCTAATGCATACTGATGTTGAGATTCATGTTTTCCATAAGCGGAAGTCGCTACTTCAAATGGTGAACGTCCTTGTAGTGCATCCATCTTTTGATGTACATCAAGCATAATTTGGTTTTTACCATACAAATGGAAATACGTCTTCTTTGGTGCATGCGTTCCATAAGCTTTATAAGAAGTTTCGTCATAACTAGCATCCTTCGCCAAATGGATAGAATCTTTTAATAAGTCCGTATTTAACATATGTACACCATGACCATATTCTCCATTTTCATCATGTCCAATTACAATAGCAGGTTGAAATCTTCGAATATTGGCCACTTGAAATTGTTGTAAAGCTTTTGTATCATATACAGATTTCGCATGTGCTAAATCACGAGATGCAATATCTGGAAACTCCCCAACAATTGGATAGGCACGTAATCCCATCTCCCACATACCATCCAACATTTCATGTTGTCGAACATCTACATCCGTTGTATTTGCAGCACTATTGGAGTTTGTAAGAAAGGCAAGCTGAATCTTCTTCCCTTTTGCGGCATACTCACTAATCAGTGCACCTAGATATAAGGTATCATCATCCGCATGCGTTGGAAATGCTAAAATATCACTCTTCTTATAAGGTTTACTCCAATCTTGCACATCATTTGGAAGTTCCCCTTTTGAATAGACAACGATTTCTTTCATATCATTTCCATCCAGCTTAGAAAGTTCAATCTCTTTCGTATTTTTATCTACTTTGATTAACTCATGAAGAAAGCTATCACTTCCTTGTTTGGTAGTTTTCTTATTGGCTTTCATTGCGTAACTATTCACGTTACTCCCCCATGTAATATAGAGGTAACCAATTTCTTGTTCACTTTGAATACGTAATGTATCATTTCCTTTAAAGGTGTACCCAGTAGAACGATTATTATCTACACATGCATTATTAAGTGTAGCATTACCTATTGATAAAGAAGGAGAGATACGTGAAGCAACACTACTCTCTTCACTTTTTGCCTCTTCCTTTGAAATATGTTCCATATCAAATACCTGATAACCATATCCTG